>NZ_JADZGH010000016.1:6498-6938 GCF_015865005.1 Rhodococcus sp. CX | reverse complement strand
CCACCGCGACCAGCGCGGCGATCACCTCGTCGATGTTCATGTCGCTCGTGTCCACGTGCACGGCGTCGTCGGCCGCGCGCAGCGGGGACACCGCCCGGGTGGAGTCGAGGTGGTCGCGGCGTTGCACGGCGGCCAGCACCGCGTCGTAGTCGTCGCCGCGACCTTCCGCGATGTTCTGGGCGTTGCGCCGGTGGGCGCGTGCCTCGGCGGAGGCGGTCAGATAGATCTTGACGTCCGCGTCCGGGAACACGACGGTGCCGATGTCGCGGCCTTCGACGACGATGCGCTCGGCGGCGCGGCCGATCTGCCGTTGCGCGGCCACGAGCATCTCCCGCACCTGCGGCACCGCGGACACGGCGGACACGGCGGCGGTGACCTCGGCGCCGCGGATCTCGCCGCGCACGTCCTGGCCGTCGAGACGGATGTCCTCGACCGTCGGG
>NZ_JADZGH010000016.1:0-6411 GCF_015865005.1 Rhodococcus sp. CX | reverse complement strand
CGTCCGGGTCGGTCAGGTCGGTGCCGCGGCGCAGCGCGTGCAGCGTCGCGAGCCGGTACATCGCGCCGGTATCGAGATAGGCGGCGCCCAAATGCTCGGCGAGCCGTTTGGAGACGGTGGACTTGCCGGTGCCGGACGGCCCGTCCATCGCGACGATCAGCGCGGTCACAGGCCCACCGCCTGGTACAGGCCGCCGACTTCCTTGCGGCCGAGGACGCGGAGGGTGCCGGGCCGCTGGTCGCCGAGCGCGACGGGGCCGATGTCGGTGCGTACGAGCCGCACCACCGGGTGCCCGACGGCGTCGAGCAGGCGGCGCACGATGTGCTTGCGGCCCTCGTGCAGCTCCAGCCGGACCAGGGACTGGCCCTCGTTGACCTGGAGCAGCGCGAAGCTGTCGACCTTGGCGGGACCGTCCTCGAGTTCGACGCCGGCGCGCAGCTGCTTGCCGACGCCGCGGGCGAGCACGCCCTTGACGGTGGCGAGGTAGGTCTTGGTGACCTCGAAGGAGGGGTGCATCAGCCGGTGGGCGAGTTCGCCGTCGTTGGTGAGCAGCAGCAGGCCCTCGGTGTCGGCGTCGAGCCGGCCGACGTGGAACAGGCGCTGACCGGCGGCGACGCGTTCGGAGACGATGTCGCCGACGCAGGGGCGGCCCAGGTCGTCGGACATGGTGGACTGCCAGCCGCGGGGCTTGTTCAGGACCAGGTGCACGAGGTCCTTCTTGACGACGACGCGGATGCCGTCGACGCGGATGACGGTGTTCTCGGGGTCGACGCGCAGCCCCTGCGAGGTGACGATGTCGCCGTCGACCTCGACGCGGCCGGCGGCGATGAGTTCCTCGGCGGCGCGGCGGGAGGCGACCCCGGCCTGGGCGAGCACCTTCTGCAGGCGCACGCCCTCACCGGCGGGCAGCTGGGTGGGCGCGGCGGAGCTGTGCTGGTGCCGGGCGGGCTTGGCGTTGCTGATGGTGGGGATCGGGTCGGGACGCTTGGCGGTCGGTTTCGGGGCGGCGGGCCGGCCTCGCTTGTTCAGCTTGGTCTGCGGGGTGCTGCCCTTGCGGTGCGCCTTCTTCGGGGCCTCCGACCGGCCCGAGGCCTGTGTCCTGGACGAAGCCGAGGTCTTGCCCGAGCGGGAGGTGTTCTTCTTGCGGTCCGGTGTGCCATCACGGCGAGCGGGTGTATTCAAGATTTTCCTGTCAGTTGTCTGGCTCGAACTCCGCGATCGAGACGTCCTCGGTGCGCGAGTTCCCTCCCATTCTCGCAAATCGCGGGTCCGACTCGAGGCTCTCGGAGATGTCATCGATCACATCCACGTCCGGGAGCAGCGGCGCGACGGGCGGCAGATCCTGCAGGGACGCCACCCCGAGGCGCTCCAGGAACAGCTCGGTGGTGACGTAGAGGGTGCCGCCGGTCTCCGGGTCGGTGCCGGCCTCGGCGATCAGATCGCGGGCGAGCAGGGTGCGCATCACCCCGTCGACGTTGACGCCGCGCACCGCGCTGACGCGGCTGCGGGTCACCGGCTGCCGGTAGGCGACGACGGCGAGGGTTTCCAGCGCGGCCCGGGTCAGTTTGGTGCGGGCCCCGCCCTGCAGGAGCTTCTCCACGTACGGCGCGTAGTCCCGGCGGGTGTAGAACCGCCAGCCGTCCCCGGCGTAGCGCAGGTCGATACCGGAGCCGCGCGCGGTCAGCTGCGCAGCCATCTCCAGCAGCGCGGATTCGACGCGGGTGGCGGTGACACCGATCGCGGCGGCGAGCTGCTCGTTCGAGGCGGGGGTGTCGACGACGAGAAGCAGCGCCTCGAGGGCGGCGGCGAGCTCGTCGTCGGACATGTCGAGTAATTCGGCGTCGAGGTTCGGTTCCGCATCGAGATTCGGATCGGCTGTGATATCCCTGTCCGCGTTCTCGGTCATCGGGTCTTCGGCGCAGATACTTCCCTGTCGGCGGGGGAACTGAAGCGCCGTCCTCCTTTCGTGGGTTGTGGTCGTGTCGAACAAACCTGTCGGTGGGCCCGGATACGGTGCCGGGCATGGGGGTTGAGGTGGTGCGCTACAGCTTTCGGCTGCGGCCGGGGGTGACTGCCGAACGTGCCCTCGTGGAGGAATGGCACCGCTGCCGGTTCCTGTGGAACGAAGCGGTACACCAACACAAGTCCGGCGCCAAGCCTACGTTCGCGAAACTCGGCAAGATGCTGACCGAGGCGCGCAAGCGGTCGTCCTGGTTGCGGGAGGGGTCGCAAGTTGCGCAGCAACAGACGCTGCGCACGTATGCCCAAGCGCTCGAGGCATCGTTCCGGATCAAGGGACGCGGTCGTCCGCGATACAAGGCACGGAAGAAGACGTTGCCATCGCTCCAGTACACCCGCCGCGGTTTCACGCTGCGGCACGGCCGGTTGGTGCTGGCAAAGGGCGTCAGTATTCCGGTGGTGTGGTCGCGGGACTTGCCATCGCCCCCGTCGAGTGTGCGCATCGTCCAGGACTCGTTGGGACACTGGTACGCCTCGTTCGTAGTGAGCCGCGCAACACTCCCAGCACCAGCAGCGCCGGAGGGTTCGGCGATCGGCATCGACTGGGGCGTCGCGCAAACCGCCACCACCACCGATGAGAAGTTCGATCTGCCGCACCCGGAACACCGCAAACGCTGTGCAGCGGAGTTGGCGAAAGCTCAGAGGACGATGGCCCGGCACCGTCGCGGAAAAGGAAGGACGCCATCGAAGGGCTACCGGCGCGCCCGGCGGCGGGTGGCGAAGATTCAGAAGAAGGCGGCACGCCGGAATGAAGAAGCTGCGCGTGTGTGGGCGACCCGAGTGGTCGACGAGCATGCGTTGATCGCGGTGGAGGATTTCCGCCCGCGGTTTCTGGCGAAGTCGTCGATGGCACGCAAGGCCGCGGATGCGGCGATCGCCAGGGTGAAGCGGGTGTTGATCGAGCGGGGCAGGCGGGCCGGCCGGAGGGTGGTGATTGTCCGGCCCGCGTACACGACCATGACGTGTTCGAGGTGTTTCGCGAGAGCCAAGCAGCGCCTCGGACTCGACGAACGAATTTTCCGGTGCGAGACATGCGGCTACAGCGCATGCCGCGACCGGAACGCTGCCAGAGTGATTCTGACTGTGGCGGAGCGTGGCCACACCGGTGTCGACGACGGAAGTCAAGCGTGATCACCTCGGATGGGTGGTGCGGTTGCGGTCCGAGCCGGAAATCCCCTGTCTCCGGGCAGGAGAGGCGTTAACCGTAATCCTCCTCGAAGTTCACGGCGGCGTCGTCGTTCTCGCCGGTCCAGGTGATGAGCAGCTCGCCGAGCGGTTCCGGCTGGTCGAACTGGACGGCGCGTTCGCGGTACAGCTCGAGCAGCGCGAGGAACCGGGCGACGATCTGCAGGCCGCTCTCGCATTCGGCGGTCAGCTCCCCGAATCCGGTCCAGGTGCCGGCGCCGCGGGCGCGCAGCAGCTCGAGCAGCCGGGCGGCCTGCTCGGGGACCGACACCTTCGGCACGTGCAGGTGATCGAGCCCGACCGTCGGTGGCGGTTTGGGGCGGAAGGCGGCGGCGGCGATCTCCGCGAACATGTGGGGGTCAACGCCGAGGGTGACCTCCGGCAGCAGTCCCTCGTAGCGTTCCTCGAGGGACACCGCCCGCGGGTAGCGGCGCAGCGCGGCGGATTCGAGGGCGGCGAACAGTTCCGCGACCTGCTTGTAGGCGCGGTATTGCAGCAGCCGCGCGAACAGCAGGTCGCGGGCCTCGAGCAGCGCCAGGTCCTCGGGGTCCTCGACCTCCCCGGACGGCAGCAGCCGCGCGGCCTTCAGATCGAGCAGGGTCGCGGCGACGACGAGGAATTCGGTGGTCTGGTCGAGTCCCGCCTCCGGGCCGAGGGTGCGGGTGTAGGCGATGAATTCGTCGGTGACCTCGTGCAACGCGACCTCGGTGACGTCGAGGCGGCGTTGCGAGATGAGGTTGAGCAGCAGATCGAAGGGGCCCTCGAAGTTGCGGAGCCGGACCCGGAATCCGCCGGTGTCGGGTTCGTCGACGGGGGTGGCGTCGGGCAGCAGGATGTCGTCGGGCACGGATCAGCGGCCGGAGCGGTGAATGACTTCGCGGGCGAGCGCCCGGTAGGACTCGGCGCCACCGGATTTCGGGGCCCAGGTGGTGATCGGTTCGCCGGCGACGCTGGTCTCGGGGAACTTGACGGTGCGGTTGACGACGCTGTCGTAGACGAGGTCGCCGAAGACCTCCACGACGCGGGACATCACCTCCCGCGCGTGCAGGGTGCGGGCGTCGAACATGGTGACCACGATGCCACCCACGGACAGCCGCGGGTTGAGCCGGTCGCGGACCTTGGCGACGGTGTCGTTGAGCAGGGCCAGCCCGCGCAGGCTGAAGAACTCGCATTCCATCGGGATGATCACCGAATCGGCGCAGGCCAGGGCGTTGACGGTGAGCAGCCCGAGCGACGGCTGGCAGTCGACGAGCACGTAGTCGTAGCGGTCGAGCACCGGGTGGAGGGCGCGACCGAGGGCCTGTTCGCGGCCGACCTCGGAGACGAGCTGGATCTCGGCGGCGGACAGGTCGATGTTGCTGGGCAGCAGGTCCAGTCCCTCGACGCGGGTGCGCATGAGCACCTCGTCGACGCCGACGCGCGGTTCGACGAGCAGGTTGTGGACGGTCAGGTCCAGGTCGTGGTGGGCGACGCCGAGTCCGGCGGACAGCGCACCCTGCGGGTCCAGGTCGACGAGCAGTACCCGGCGCCCGTATTCGGCGAGGGACGCCCCGAGGTTGATGGTCGAGGTGGTCTTGCCGACCCCGCCCTTCTGGTTGCACATCGCGATGATCTTGGCGGGCCCGTGGACGGCCAGCGGCGGCGGTTCCGGGATGTGCCGGCGCGGGCGGCCGGTCGGTCCGAGATCCATGTCGGCTGCAGAGGCCACCGGCCGCGCGTCGTGCGAGGTCGACGCGGGCGGAGCCGGGTAGGTCGTGTCCGTTGCGGGTGAGTGTGGTGTCCCCACGGTCCGGTCCTCCCCCTGTTCGGCGTCACTGATCTGTTGCCCAAACGCTACCGCTTCGGCCCCGGGTTCCGTGGACGGACACGCGTCCCGGGCGTGGTGCTCAGCGGGCCCGCGGATGCGCACCGGCCCACACCTCCCGCAGCGCCCCGACGGTGACGAGCGTGTAGATCTGGGTGGTGGTAACCGAGGCGTGACCGAGCAGTTCCTGCACGACGCGCACGTCGGCGCCGCCGTCGAGCAGGTGGGTGGCGAACGAGTGCCGCAGGGTGTGCGGGGAGACGGCGGCGGTGATCCCGGCGCGTTCGGCGGCGGTCTGCAGGACCTGCCAGGCGCTCTGCCGGGACAGGCGGCCGCCGCGGGCGTTGAGGAACAGCGCCGGGGTGCGCCCCTGGGACAGGCCGGGCCGGCCGCGCACCAGGTAGGCGTCGAGCGCGGCGAGGGCGGGCCGACCGACCGGGACCACGCGTTGCCGGCCGCCCTTGCCGCGCAGCAGCACCGAGCGGGCCTCGGTGTCGATGTCGTCGACGTCGAGGCCGACGGCTTCGGAGATGCGGGCGCCGGTCGAGTACAGCAGTTCGAGCAGCGCCCGGTCGCGCAGGCCGCGGGGCCCGTCGGATTCGGTGCCGGTCGCGTCGAGGATCGCCAGTACCTCGTCGACGGTCAGCGATTTCGGCAGCCGCCGGCCCGGCGGGGGTGGTTTCACGGCCCGCGCCACGTCGACGGGGGTGTGCCCCTCGGCGGTCGTGAACCGGTGCAGCCCGCGGACCGCGATGAGCGCGCGGGCCGCGGAGCCGGCGGCGAGGGCGGGCCGGTTGCGGTCCGGATCGCCGCGCTGCAGCACGATCACGAAGTCGCCGATGTGGTCCTCGCGGACCTCGGTGAGGTCGTCGACGCCGCGGTCGGTGAGGTACTCCTGGTAGCGGGCCAGGTCCCGGCGGTAGGAGGCGATCGTGTTCGCTGCGGCGCCGCGTTCGACGGTGAGGTGGTTCAGGTACGCGTCGATGTGGCGGGACAGCACCGGGTCAGTTCCCGAGCTCGGCGCGAGTCCGCGCGAAGGCCTGCGGCCGGTCCGGCCATGCGGTGTCCGGGGAGCGCGGCGGCAGGCCGGCGCTGCGGGTCGCGGCCAGCGCGAGGATGCCGGACACGGCGGTGGCGTTGACGATGTCCCCGCGCAGCACCATCGCCACGGCCTCGTCTACCGGGACGAAATGCAGTTCGAGGTCCGCTTCCTCGTGTTCGGGATCGGGCCGGTCGACGGGATACAGGTCCCGGGCGGCGAACACCCGGACCGCCTCGTCGGTGAATCCCGGCGACAGGGCGATGTCGACGAGCAGGTCCCAGCGGTGGGCGGCGAACCCGGTCTCCTCGGCCAGTTCCCGGCGGGCCGCGTCGAGCGGGGATTCACCGGGGGCGTCGAGGAG
>NZ_JADZGH010000190.1:19542-24797 GCF_015865005.1 Rhodococcus sp. CX | reverse complement strand
GGGTTGGCGTTGCCCATCGCGGCGGCGCAGCCGCCCTCGGCCATGACGGTGTGGGCCTTTCCGAACAGCGACTTGCACACGACTGCGACACGCAGTCCGCGTTGCCGCGCCTCGATGACCGCGCGCAGGCCCGCGCCGCCCGCCCCGATCACCACGACGTCGTATTCGTGCCGTTCGACCTCCGGCATCGCTGCCCTCCCTGTCCCCTGGTGCCCCCGACGGTGCCGTCAGCCGACGAACCGCAGATCCGAAATGGTGCCGCTCGCGACGAGCATGATGTAGCAGTCCGTGATGATCAACGTGCCCAGCGTGATCCACGCGAACTGCATGTGCCGCGTGTTCAGTTTCGACACGAACGTCCAGATGCGGTACCGCACCGGATGTTTCGAGAAGTGCTTGAGCCTGCCGCCGGTGACGTGCCGGCAGGAGTGGCACGAGAGCGTGTATATCCACAGCAGGATCACGTTGACCACGAGGATCACGTTGCCGAGGCCGAAACCGAATCCGCCGGGACTGTGGAACGCGACGATCGCGTCGTAGGTGTTGACCACCGAGATCACGACCGCCACATAGAAGAAGTAGCGGTGCACGTTCTGCAGGATCAGCGGCAGCCGCGTCTCCCCCGTGTAGCGAGCGCGTGGTTCGGCGACCGCGCAGGCCGGGGGCGACAGCCAGAACGACCGGTAGTAGGCCTTGCGGTAGTAGTAGCAGGTGAGCCGGAATCCGAGCAGGAACGGCAGCGACAGGAATGCGAGCGGGATCCACATGGGCAGCTCGCCCACCCACACCCCGAAGTGACTCGAGCCGGGGACGCACGAGGCGCTGACACACGGCGAGTAGAACGGCGTCAGGTAGTGGTAGTCGTCGACCCAGTAGGCGGTGCGCACGAACGACCGGATCGTGGCGTAGACGACGAAGATCGTCAGGCCCAGAACCGTGAACAGCGGGGTCAGCCACCAGCGGTCGGTGCGCAGCGTTCGTTCCGCGATCCTCGCTCGGGTCGCGGAACGAACACCGGTGGCCGGCGGGGCGGTCACCGCTCCCCGTGGAGTCCGCCGAGTCCTTCGTCGTCGACGTCGACGCCCCGGAACAGGTTGTCGTCGTACGGCGCGTCGGGAACCGGGATGCGCTCACCGGTGTGCCCGCGCACCTCGGCCGGCGGTGCGCTGTCGAGCTCCTTCGCGTCGATGTCGAGTCGATCGAGATCGTTGGCCAGACGCTTGACCGCAGGGGCATCACCGTAGCGCGAGCGCAGTGATCCGACGCATTGCCGCAGGTGACCGATGGTGCGTTGCAGGTCCTGCATTTCGGTGGTGGACATCCGAACCTCCGAGCGGGCGGGTCGGCACGTCGGGCCGGCCGACACGATGTGACGCCATTCACAGTACGACAAACCTGGCGTCCGATCGGCGGGTTCCCCGCATTCGTCACCGCGCGCCCGTTCCGTCTCTACCATCGCGGCATCGGGTGGAACGGGAAACGGGGGTACCGGCGTGAAGGAAGCGAACGCAATCGTCGTCGGCGGCGCCTCGGGGATCGGCTGGGCGACGTGCCGGCGGCTGCACGCGCGCGGAACACAGGTGATCGTGGCGGACGTGAACGCCGACGCCGCGCTGCTGCGCGCCGGAGAACTGGGCGCCGGAGAACTGGGCGCCGGTGAACTGGGCAACAGGGCCGTGGCGCGGCACGTCGACGTGCGGGACGAGGACAGCGTCGAGCGACTGTTCGACGAGATCGCATCCGAGTTCGGGGACATCGGCACGGTGGTGGACTGCGCCGGGCTCAGCGTGCCGGGCGCGATCACCGACCTGAGTCTCGACGGCTGGCGCACCACCCTCGACGTGTGTCTCACCGGCGCGTTCCTCGTGGTCAAACACGCGGGCCGGCGGGTGGTCGACGGCGGCAGCATCACGCTCATCGCCTCGCTCAACGGCCGGCAACCGGGCACCGGGATGGCCGCGTACTGCTCGGCCAAGGCCGGCGTGCTGATGTTGACGGAGGTCGCCGCGCTCGAACTCGCGCCCCGGCGGATCCGGGTCAACGCGATCTCCCCCGGCCTCGTCGACACGCCGCTGGTCGCGGGGGTGTCGCTGGTGTCCGGCCTGACGGAGGACTACCTCGAGAACACGCCGCTCGGCCGCAGCGGACGTCCCGAGGAGATCGCCGAGGTCGTGGCGTTCCTGGCGTCGGATGCGGCGGCGTGGATGACCGGGGCGAACATCGACATCAACGGTGGCGCCCACACCCGCCGGTATCCCGACCTGCTGGCCCACCTGGCGGCTATGGCTCCGTGACGGTCAGGCCCGGCATCACATAGCGGCGCAGAAACCTCAGCACCGCGGCCGGATCGTCGGGATCGAGGGTTCTGCCCGGCACAGTGGCGATGCTGATCAGCACCCGCGCAACCCATTCGGCCGCCTCGGCGGTGTCGATTCCGGGGTCGATCTCGCCGCGCTCGGCCGCCGCGACGAGATAGCGGTTCCAGAATTCGGCCAGGTGCGGGACGAGTTCGTGGACGCCGGCGCCCGCGCACGCCGCGAACTCCTCCGGTTCGTCGGTTCGCAACCGGATCGCGAGCGCACCCGGGTCGCCGTACGCGGACCGGCCGATCCGCACGCCCGCCGCCAACTGCTCGACGAGTGAACCGCATTCGGCGAGCGTCGCGTGCGCTCCGGCCCAGTAGGCCGTGTCGAGGCGGACGATGACGCTGCCGACCAGGGTCGCCTTGTCCGGGAAGTGCCGGTACAGCCAGGCCCGGGACACCCCCGCGGCTTCGGCGACCTCGAGCACGGTGGTTGCTCGGATCCCCTTGTCCCGCAGGCATTTCTCGGCGGCGTCCAGCAACCGTTCCCGCACCGTCGTCGCTTCGGCTTCCGTGCCCATCGTGCCTCCGCACCGGTCCCGGCCCGGTGCCGGGACACGACCGCGACGATACCCGCTGTAGACAGTTTTCGAGATCTGTTCACACCGGAGGGAAACATGTTCTAGATTGGCGGGCACCGCGCCGGAACCGCTCCGGCAGCAGGATCGAGGAGCTGACGCATGCCGGCACCGACCACGGCCGTCATCGGGGCAGGAATCAGCGGGCTGACGACCGCAAAGATGCTGGGCGACTACGGCATTCCCTACACCTGTTTCGAGACCTCCGATCGCATCGGCGGCAACTGGGCATTCGGGAACCCGAACGGTCACAGCAGCGCCTACCGATCGCTGCACATCGACACCTCGAAGCATCAGTTGTCCTTCAAGGACTATCCGATGCCCGACGAGTATCCGGATTTCCCGCACCACACCCAGATCAAGGCATACCTGGACGGGTACGCCCGCGCGTTCGACCTCGAGAAGAACATCGAGTTCCGCAACGGTGTGGTGCACGCCGAACCGGTCGAGAACGGCGGCTGGGACCTCGACCTCGAGGACGGCAGCACCCGGCACGCCGATTTCCTCGTCGTCGCCAACGGCCATCACTGGGATCTGCGGATGGCGGAGTTCCCCGGCGAGTTCACAGGCACCGAGATCCATTCGCACCACTACATCGACCCGCAGACCCCGCTGGACTTCACCGGCCGGCGGATTCTCGTCGTCGGCCTCGGCAACAGCGCCGCGGACATCGCCGTCGAGCTGTCGTCGAAGACCCTCGGCAACGAGGTCACCCTCTCCACCCGGTCGGGTGCGTGGATCGTGCCGAAGTACATCGCCGGCAGACCCGCCGACAAGTACTACCGCACCAGCCCGTACCTTCCGCTCGCGTGGCAGCGCAAGGTCGCGCAACTCGGCCAGCCGCTCCTGTCCGGTCGCCCCGAGCGGTACGGCCTGCCCACCCCGAATCACCGCTTCTTCGAAGCACATCCGACCCAGTCGGTGGAACTGCCGCTGCGCCTCGGTTCCGGTGACGTGATCCCGAAACCCGATGTCCGCCTGCTCGACGGCCGGACGGTGCATTTCGAGGACGGGACGTCCGGCGAGTTCGACATCATCGTCCACGCCACCGGGTACAACATCACGTTCCCGTTCTTCGACGAGGACTTCATCAGCGCGCCGGGCAACCGCATCGACCTGTACAAGCGGATCTTCGCACCCGGCATCGACGATCTCGCGTTCGCCGGGTTCGCGCAGGCGACCCCGACCCTGTTCCCGTTCGTCGAATCCCAGGCGCGGCTCATCGCCGCGTACGCGGCGGGCCGCTACCGGCTGCCGCCGATCGCCGACATGCGGCGGGTGATCGCCGAGGACCAGCAGAAGTACACCGGTCACATGCTCGACCGGCCGCGGCACACCCAGCAGGTCGACTACTTCCTCTACGAGCACGACCTGCGCACCCGCGAACTGCCGGAGGGTGCGGCCCGCGCGGCTCTCGTGGCAGCCGCACCGCCCGACGACCGGTGCGCGATCCGTGCGGAAACGTCCTCCTGCCGCAGCGTCACGTTCGATTCGTCCGGAACCCCTTGCGACGCCTGGTATTTCCGCGCCTCCGACGACCGCCTCGCGAACGACCGGGGCCGGCCGATCGTGGTGATGGCACACGGGCTCGGCGGCACGAAGGACTCCGGATTGCAGCCGTTCGCGCAGCGGCTCGCCGACGCCGGACTCGACGTGTTCGCATTCGACTATCGCGGGTTCGGCTCCTCGGGCGGCGCGGTGCGTCAGCGTGTCGACGTGGCCGATCAGCTCGACGACTACCGGGCCGCGCTGTCGGCCGCGGCCGCACTCGACGGAGTCGATCCCGGCCGGGTCGCGTTGTGGGGGGTGTCCCTGTCGGGCGGACACGTGCTCGCGGTGGCCGCCGGCCGCACCGACGTCGCCGCGGTGGTGTCGATGACCCCGCTCGTCGACGGCCGCGCCGCCGCGGTGACCGCGCTGCGTCACCACAGCGTCCGCACGCTCGCGCGCTCGGCCGCGATCGGTCTGCGCAGCCGCGTCGGCGCCCTCACCGGGCGGACCGGCACCACGATCGCCGTTGTCGGCCGCCCCGGCGAGCCGGCGGCACTCAGCCTGGACGGCTATTTCGAGGACTACACCGGCATCGCCGGGCCGACCTGGCGCAACGAGATCGACGCGGACATCACGATGCAGCTCGGGTCGTACCGGCCGGCGAAGCAGGTGAAGAACGTACTGTGCCCGGTGCTGATGCAGATCGCCGATTTCGATCGCAGCGCACCCCCGCACTCCGCGGCCGTCGCCGGGTTCGCCGCCCGCGCCGAGGTCCGGCACTATCCGTGCGACCACTTCGGTCTCTACGCCGGTCACCGCAGATT
>NZ_JADZGH010000190.1:2041-19532 GCF_015865005.1 Rhodococcus sp. CX | reverse complement strand
GATCCTGTTCCTCTCCCGCCACCTCGGCACCGTCCAGGACGAGGCTGCCGAGGTCACGGCAGCCGCCCCGGAACCGGCCCGCGGCCGGCACGCCGCCCCCACGACACGAAGGTAGGACGATGGCCGAGACCGTCCAGCAGGTACTGCGCGAGCGCCTCGACGACACCACCGTCGCGCTCGTCCACGGCGACCGCACCTGGACCTGGCGGGAACACCTCGGCGAGGCGTCGGCGCAGGCCGCCGCACTCCTCGCCATCGCCGACCCGGCTCGGCCCGTGCACGTGGGCACCCTGCTCGGCAACACCCCGGACATGCTCACCGCGATCGCCGCGGCCGGCCTGGGCGGGTACGTGCTGTGCGGCATCAACACCACCCGCCGCGGGGACGGTCTCGCCCGGGACATCCGGCGCGCCGATTGCCAGATCGTCGTCACCGATGCCGAACACCGGCCGCTGCTCGACGGTCTCGACCTGACCGGAGTGCGGGTGTTCGACACCTCGACACCGGAATGGGCCGAGTTGATCGCCTCGGCCGGGGACCTGACCCCGCACCGCGAAGCGGCAGTCATGGACACGTTCATGATGATCTTCACGTCCGGCACCAGCGGCGATCCGAAACCCGTGCAGGTCGCGCACCTCACGGTGCTCTTCTCCGGCCGCAACCTCGTCGACCGGTTCGACATCACCGGCGACGACGTCTGCTACTTGTCCATGCCGCTGTTCCACTCCAACGCGATCGTGGCGGGGTGGAGCGTCGCGATCAACAGCGGGGCGGCGATGGTGCCGGTGTCGTTCTCGGCGTCACGCTTCCTCGACGACGTCCGCCGCTACGGCGTCACGTACATGAACTACGTCGGCAAACCTCTCGCCTACGTTCTCGCCACACCCGAACAACCCGACGATCGCGACAATCCGCTGCGGGTGGCGTTCGGCAACGAGGCCACCGACCGCGACATCGACGAGTTCTCGCGCCGCTTCGGCTGCACGGTGTTCGACGGATTCGGGTCGACGGAACTGGCCATCATCATCACGCGCGAACCGGGCACCCCACCCGGGTCGATCGGCCGCGGTCTCGACGGTGTCGCCGTCTACGATTCCGACACCCTCACCGAGTGCGAGCCGGCGGAGTTCGACGAGAACGGCGCATTGATCAACGCGGACAAGGCAATCGGTGAACTCGTCAACACGCACGGCGGCGGGTTCTTCTCCGGCTACTACAACGATCCGGACGCCACGAACGAGCGGATGCGCGGCGGCATGTTCTGGTCGGGCGACCTCGGCTACAAGGATGCGGACGGGTGGATCTATCTGGCCGGACGCACCGCCGACTGGATGCGCGTCGACGGTGAGAACCTCGCCGCCGCCCCGATCGAACGGATCCTGCAGCGCCTTCCGGCCCTGAACCGGGTCGCCGTCTACGCGGTACCCGACGACAGCGTCGGCGATCAGGCGATGGCGGCGATGGTGCTGCAGGACGATGCCGACCTCTCCCCCGACGAGTTCGAGCAGTTCCTCGCCGCGCAGTCCGACCTGTCCCCGAAGGCATGGCCGCGCTGGGTGCGGATCGACCGCGACCTGCCGGTCACCGCGACGAACAAGATCCTCAAGCGCGAACTGAAGGCACAGGGCGTCACCGCGGGCGGTGGTGTGCTGTGGCAGCGGAAGGGTCGCACGCACTTCGAGGAGGTCGCGCGCTGAGCGCCTCGCCCGGAACGTGTGACAGGCACGTAGGACGCGATTTCCCTGTCTGCACCTGCGCGGTCACCGCAAACCGACCGAAACTGGCACGAGCACCCTCCTCGGCGTACACTGCCGTGACGCGGGTCACACCACACCCGCGATGGCTGCCCCACGTCTATCGCAACACGCATTCGCGCGGGGGGACCAGAGAAGTAGAGGTGCTGCTTACATGGCGATGGAACCCCTTGCCGGTTGCACTCAGTTCCGCACCGGAGACCTCGATGTGATCCGCGATGTCGGCGCCCGTCTCCTGGTGCCCCACAAGGTGCAGGCCTTGGGCGCGGTGTCCTCGAATGCGCGGATGAACGCCGCCAGGCTCGGCCACATCACTCTGGCGTACCTGAAGTACGAGTCCCGCATCACGCTGGAGGCGCCGACGACCGAGGCGCAGTACTTTTTCACTCTGCCCCTGACGGGAAGCGCGGAAGCGCGGCGGGGCCGGCACGAAACCGCTGTGTCGATACCGAACCACGGCGTGGCCTATCGGGCGGACGACCCCTCGATGATCGCCCTGACCCCCGACTACAGCATGTTCTTCGTACGCATCGAACGCCACGCTCTGGAACGGCAGCTTGCAGGCCTGCTGGGCTGCGAGATCAAGGCGCCGCTGTGCTTCGACTTCGGCATGGACCTGACCACCCCGTCGCTGCACACCTGGGTCGACAGCGTCCGGCTGCTGCAGGCCGAGATGGAACGCGACGCGGAGATCGGTCACCAGCCGCTCCTGGTCGCACGCGTCGAAGAACTGGTGATGACGGGCTTGCTGGTCGGTCAGCCGCACAACTATTCCGAACAGCTGCTCAGCACGCACGGACCGGCACGGCCGCGTGTCGTGAAGCAGGCGATCGACCTGCTCGAACAGCAGCCGGAAGAACCATGGACGATATCGGAACTCTCCCGCGCGATCGGGGTCAGCGCCCGAACGCTGCAGTCCGGGTTCCAGCGCTACGTCGGCGTATCCCCGACCACCTATCTGCGTGAAGTCCGCCTTCAGCGTGTGCACGCGGAACTCTGCAACCCGGAGGTGCAGACGTCCGTCTCGGACAGTGCGTTCCGATGGGGCTTCACGCATCTCGGTCGGTTCGCTGCGGCCTATCGCAACAAGTTCGGCGAGACACCGTCCGAGACTCTGCGCAACAGGGAACCACAGAGCTCCCTGTCGCCGACGTGGTGAGGCGAGCATCGACGCGGCTTTCGAACTCGTTGCGCAATCCGGCCAGACCCTGCGCCGGGCGGATATTCCTCCCTCTGTGATCCACCTAACATTTCTTCCACACGAGCGGGAATCCACCGGAACGAAGGCGCGACAGCGAGCAAAGCGCGTGGCCGGAACTCCCGCCCCCGAAGGGGACGCGGTCCAACCGACGTCCCGTCCGGAGAAGAAGGAGAGGGATTCACATGTCCGTCATCAGCGTCGAGCCTCCCGCAGCCCGTTCGACACACCTCGCATCCCCCGCAGCATTCACGGTGAACGAATTCGACAGCGAGGCAATCGAACTCCTTCTCGCCGGCGAGATCGTCGGTGACGACGGCGCCACCGTGACCGGCGCCGTCGTCGGAGTATGGGGCGTACTCCTCGACGCCGAACCCGAGGGATCCTTCGAAATTCTGGCGCACGGTTCGCGCGCCGCTACCGATGCGATCGAAATCCACGTCAGCGCCCCCGGATACGACCGGTGCACGGTCTCGCTGGTCGTGGACGACACGGTCCCGATCCACAAGGCAGAGGTCGCAATTCGGCCGTCTCGCCTCAGGGACGGCACGCTCGTCGTCCTGTACACCTTCGAATTGCATCGGACTCCCGGATAGCAGGAATCGAACCATCACGATTCCGCTGCAACACCTTTCGCCGCAACGCGGCGTGCACACACCAAGCACGACAGTAAGGGAAACGACATGCCCAAGTTGGCGCGATCGGAATGGTACGACCTCACGCGGGACATGAACTGGACACTTCGATACGTCGAGGAGGACCAGGTGTGGCCGCAGGTCCAGTCCAACAGTTACGGAATCCCGACGGAGCAGTGGTGGATCTGGGACGAACCGTACAAGATCACGTACCCGGAGTACGTCCACAACCAGGTCGACAAGGACACGTCCGTCTACGCGGTCAACTCCATCCTGGCCCGCTCGGCGATGTACGAAAACCTCGACCCCGGATGGAAGTCGGCGATCCTGGCGCACTACGGCGCCATCGCGGTTCCCGAATACATGGCAGGTATCGGTGAGGCCCGCATGGGCCGGTTCGGCCGGTCGGCCGCGTGGCGGAACATGGCCACCTACGGAACGCTCGACGAGACTCGACACGGCCAGATCCAGACCTTCTTCCCCCACGGACTCCTGCCGGAGGAACCCCGAGCCGACTGGGCGCACAAGGCATTTCACACCAACGAATGGGGCGTGATCGCAGCACGCAGCCTCTTCGACGACATGTTCACCGCCAACGACGCCGTCTCGACCGCGATCCAGCTGACCTTCACCTTCGAGACCGGCTTCACCAACCTGCAGTTCCTCGGCATGGCCGCCGACGCGATGAAGGTCGGCGACGTCGACTTCGCATCGTTGATCTCGTCGATCCAGACGGACGAGGCCCGGCACGCCCAGCAGGGCGAACCGACGATCAAGGTCCTCATCGCCAACGGTCAAGCGGACGTCGCGCAGAAGCTCGTCGACCACATGTTCTGGCGCACCTGGCACATCTTCGCCCTGCTGACCGGGCTGTCGATGGACTACTACACCCCGCTCGAACACCGCAAGCACTCGTTCAAGGAATTCATGAACGAGATGGTGATCAAGCAGTTCGTGGACCAGTTCCGCGACTTCGGTCTCGAGGTGCCGTGGTACTGGGAGAGCCATTTCCTGCAGGAGCTGGACTGGTACCACCACGGTCTGCATCTCGGGGTGTGGGGCTGGCGGCCGACCGTCTGGTGGAATCCCGACGCCGGGGTCTCCCCCGAGGAACGGGATTGGCTCGAGGAGAAGTATCCCGGCTGGAACGACACGTTCGGCAAGGTGTGGGACGCCATCACCGCGAACATCCGCGCCGGCAAACCCGAACTGACCCTGCCGGAAACGTTCCCGATGGTCTGCAACATGTGCCAGATCCCGCTCGTGAACCCGGCCGGCCACCTGGTCGGCAAGCTCGACAGCCCCGAGCCTCTGATCCTGGACACCGACGGCCGGCGCCGGCTCTTCTGCTCGGAACCGTGCAAGTGGGTCTACGAGCAGAACCCGGAACGCTTCGCCGGGCATCTCAATATCATCGACCGCTTCCTGAGCGGAGTCATCCAGCCACCGACCATCGAGGGCGCTCTGAACTACATGGGTCTGTCGCCGGCAGAACAGGGACAGGACGCCACGAACTACGCCTGGGCATTCGCCGGACAACCCGGCAGCCGGCAGGCCAGCTGAGAGAAAGGATCTCGACATGGCACTGTTTCCCGTGCAAGGGATCTTCGACGGCGACTTCGTCGTTCTGCTCGTCCCGATCGACGACACGGACCCGATGTCGGTCGTCGCCGAGAAGGTGGCGTACCACGCCGCCGGTCGCCGCGTCGCAGCCCAGCCCCGGCCCCTGCAGGTCCGGTTCCAGGGCCGGGTACTCGCCGACACCGCCACCGTGACCGACGCGGGAGTGGGCCCGCTCGACGTGCTGCAGGTGGGATACCGATGAGCGCCCCCGAAGTCGGCTGGACCGACGCACTCGAAACCGACGAACTGTGGGAAGGCGACATCCTCGACGTGGAGGTCGAAGGAGAGCAGATCCT
Source organism: Rhodococcus sp. CX (assembly GCF_015865005.1). NCBI lineage: Bacteria > Bacillati > Actinomycetota > Actinomycetes > Mycobacteriales > Nocardiaceae > Rhodococcus > Rhodococcus sp. CX. The sequence goes on along the minus strand of NZ_JADZGH010000190.1, from coordinate 14,026 downwards.
GCTGGTCCACCACAACGGCGGCGAGATCCTGGCTTTCCAGGGCATGTGCCCGCACCAGGAAGTGCTGCTCGCCGACGGTGAGTGGAACGACGAAGCAGGCACCCTCGAATGTCCCGGACACAAATGGGAATTCGACATGCGCACCGGAGAAGGACTCAACCCCACCGGCTGCAAGCTCTTCCGCTTCCCCGTCCGTGTCACCGACGAGCAGATCCAGGTCGGTATCCCGAACGACGGTAAACGCCACTACAACCGGGCCAACGAAAGCTAGAAGGCGGAGATGACAGACCTGACACCCAAGATGGTCGGACCGCTCATGCGCGGCCTCGACATGGACCTCGCCGATGCCGTCGCCGACGCGATCATCGCAGACAACCCGGACTCGGACGTTCAAGTGTCCGACGAGGGAGGGTACATCCGCATCCAGGTACCCGAATACTGCCGGCTCACCCGGCAGAGCCTCGAACTCGAACTCGGACGGGAATTCCCACTGGTCGAGCTCGAACCGGCACTGAGCGGATTCGCCGGTCGCATGAAGCAGGTCGAAGACGACGAGATCGTCTGGTTTCTGGAAAGGAAAGATTGAGATGGCATCGAACGCGCGAATCAAGGCCAAGCCCAAGACCTGGAGCCTGCTCGGCGACGTGCGCCGCAAGCCGTCACCCTACGAGGTCGTCACCTCGAACTTCCACACCCACTTCCGTCGTGATCCGCAGCCGTTCGAACACCCGGGCATGCCCCTCAACGGCTGGTACCTGCAGCACCGGGAAGGATCACCCTTCCAGGTCGACGACTGGGAGCAGTTCCGCGACCCCTTCAAGCTCACCTACAAGGACTACGTCGCCTCGCAGGACGAGCGGGAAGTGTTCGTCGACAAACTCATCGACCAACACGAATGCGCGGAGTCGGCTCCGAACCTGAACCCGGAATGGGTCGCAACGCTCGAACGCTTCTTCGTACCACTGCGCTTTCCGCTGCACATCCTGCAGATGACAGGTCTGTACGTCGGCCAGATGGCACCGTCGTCGTTCATCACCAACTGCGCCAACTTCCAGGCCGCGGACGAGATGCGCCGCATCCAGCGCCTCGCCTACTGGACGAAGGTTCTCGCGAACGCTCACGGGGACCGGCTCGCGTCCACGGAGGTCGCGCGGACCGCCTGGGAACAGGATCCCCTGTGGCAGCCGCTGCGCGAGGCCTTGGAACGGCTTCTGATCGCGTACGACTGGGGTGAGAGCTTCGCGGCCCTCAACCTCGTGGTCAAGCCGCTGCTCGACACGCTGCTCAACGTGCAGTTCGCCGCGCTGGCCGGGCAGAACGGCGACGAGTTCCTGCGGAGCCTGTTCACCGACTTCGGCGAGGACAGCAAGCGCAGCCAGACCTGGTCGGCCGCCCTCGTCCGCTACTCCATCGAGCGCGACCCGCAGCTGAAGGACGTGCTCCTCTCCTGGATCGCGCAGTGGCAACCGCTCATGCTCGAAGCAGTCGGAGGTCTCGGTCAGCTGCTGGAGAAGGCGCCGAAGCCGATCGCGGCCGTCGACCTGACCGAAGCCGTCACCGCCACACAACACGAATACCTGCAGGCGTGCGGGCTCCTGGATCCGCCCGGGGACGAACAGTGAACTCCGTATATCGAGTACGAGTGACGCCGGGCGACACGGAATTCAAGATCCGTGAAGGAGAGAGAATCCTCGCCGCCGCCCGGCGCTCCGGAGTGTGGCTTCCCTTCGAATGCGGCTGGGGCGCGTGCGGGACCTGCAAACTCACCCTCACCGAGGGTGAGATCGACCCGCTGTTCGACACCGCACCGGCGATTCATCCACGGGACGAAAGGCGGAAGCGGATCCTGGCGTGCCAGAGCGCGGCCTGCTCGGACCTCGTCGTCAAGGCGACCTGGACCGACGAGTCCCCGCGCGCTCATCTCGGCACCGGCGACTACACCGCGCAGCTGGAGCAGGTGGACGAACTCGGCCCCGACATCCACCGCTTCCGATTCCGGCTCGATCGGCCGGCCGAGTATCGGGAAGGCCAGTTCGCGCTCCTCGAACTCGGCCCGGATCTGCGGCGCTGCTATTCGATGGCGGCCACGTCCGGACAGCATCACGTCGAGTTCATCGCCAAGCGCTACGACGGCGGTCCCGGGAGCGAACGGCTCTTCTCCCTGCCTCTGGGTTCGGTTGTTCCGATGGAACTGCCGTACGGCGACATGTGGCTACGCGAGGACGCACGGCCGATCGTCCTGATTGCCGGTGGCACAGGGGTTTCGGCGATCCTCGCGCTTGCGCGGCAACTGGCGGCGGCCGACGACCCCCGGCCGGTGCGAGCCTTCTACGGTGCAGGAAGCGTCGACGAACTCGTCGGCCGGTCGGAACTGGCACATCTCCTGGCGGGACTGCCGAACGGCCGCCTGCACGTCACCACATCGACTCCATCCGGTGACGACTCCACGCCCAGCGGCTATGTCACCGACGCGCTCGCCGCACAGGCCCACAGCCTCACCGGTGCGCGCGTCTACCTCGCCGGACCACCACCCATGGTGGATGCGGTCCTGCAGTTGCTGAGCACGAACGGCCATCCGATCGACACCATCCACTACGACCGTTTCGGGTGACTCGACTCGAGACGCGGGAAAGGAGGCAGACCTTCAGGCCGACGTTCACAACGAATAAAGATCCCCTTTCCGGAGGCGGGCGATGTCGTTCGACGATCGCCCGTCTCCGCTGTCACGGGCATATCATTGGGGCATTCGACCAACCCCGGTTTGATATGGACGAGGCAGCCGATGGCGGAGATCGATCCGCAGGCGACGCAGCGGAAGGACCCGCCGCGAATCGTGGCCGAACTGATCGCGGCCGGGTTCGAGGACGTGCACGAAATCGGCCGGGGTGGTTTCGGCGTCGTCTACCGGTGCCGGCAGCCGGCACTCGACCGCACCGTGGCCATCAAGGTGCTGACCTCGGAACCGGACCCCGACAATCTCGAACGCTTCCTGCGGGAGCAGCGCGCGATGGGGCGACTGTCCGGCCACCCGAACATCGTCACCGTCCACGAGGTCGGTGCCACCGCATCCGGTCAGCCGTACATCGTGATGGAGTACCACCGTCGCAACTCGCTCGAAGCCCAGCTCCGAGCGCAGGGACCCATGCGCTGGGAGGACGCACTCGGGATCGGTGTCAAGATCGCCGGCGCGCTGGAGACCGCCCACCGCATGAACATGCTGCACCGGGACGTCAAGCCGGCGAACATCCTGCTGACCGACTACGGGGAGCCGCAGCTGACCGACTTCGGGATCGCGCGGATCGCAGGGGCCTTCGAAACCTCCGACGGCGCGATCACGGGATCTCCGGCGTTCACCGCCTCGGAGGTGCTCTCCGGACAACCCCCCACCCGCTCCGCCGACGTCTACGGGCTCGGCGCGACCCTGTTCTGCCTGATCACCGGGCACGCGGCGTACGAGCGGCGCCGCGGCGAATCGGTGGTCGCCCAGTTCCTCCGGATCACCGGCGGACCGGCGCCGGACCTGCAGGGCGGTATCGACATCCCCGAGGACCTCTGCACGGTGATCGAGCGCGCGATGGACCGGGATACGGCTACACGCATCGGCACGGCAGCCGAACTCGGCGAGCAGTTGCGAACGGTCCAGCAACGTCACGGACTGCCGGTGGACGAGCTCGCGGTGCCCGAGATCGGTGATTCCGTCGGCTCCGGCACCACTCGTTTCGGTTCCACCACCGGATCCGGTTACCGCCGGCGAACCGGTTCGGGGCCGCTGACCCCTCCGGTGCCCGCCACGCGACTGCGTCCTCCGTCCGCGACTCGTCCCCTGGTGGTCCGTGAGCGACTGCTGCAGCTCCTGCGTGCGGGCGGGCAGCGCACGCTGACGGCCATCACCGCTCCACCCGGGTTCGGCAAGACCACCCTGGCCGCACAGTGGTCGCGTGAACTTGCCGGCACCGGCGTCCAGGTGGCCTGGCTGTCCGTCGACAACGACGACAACAAGCCCCTGTGGCTCCTGGCGCATCTGGTCGAGTCCCTCCGCCGAGTGCGGCCGGACCTCGCCCAGGACCTCGGCGCGGTGCTCGAGGAGCACGGCGACGGCGCAGCTCAGTACGTGTTCACCACGTTGATCAACGAGCTTCAGCAGTCCGGGGAGCAGGTCGTCCTGATCATCGACGACTGGCACAGAATCTCCGACTCCGAGGCCATCGCTGCGATGGCGTTCCTGTTGGACAACACCGACCCCGGTCACCTCCGGGTGATCGTGACCAGCCAGGCGCGCACCGGTCTGCCCCTGAGCCGTATGCGGCTGCGCGACGAGCTGATCGAGGTCGACGCTGCCGCCCTGCGGTTCGATCCGGCGGAGGTGCGACAGCTGCTGGTCGAGCGGGCCGGACTGCGCCTGACCGACGAGGACGTCGACGCCCTCACCCGCGCGACCGGCGGCTGGGTGGCGGCGCTGCAATTGGTCTCTCTGTCCCTGCGCGACAGCGACGACCCAGCGGACCTCATCCACGGAATCACCGGCAGCCACCATGCGATCGGGGAATACCTCGCCGAAAACGTCCTCGACACACTCGAACCCCGAATTCTCGACTTCCTGCTCGCCACGTGCATTTGCGAATTCGTTTCCGCCGAGCTGGCCACCGCGCTCACCGGCGAGACACGATGCCAGTCGCTGCTCGAGGAAATCGAGGACCGGGGCCTGTTCCTACGCCGAATGGACAAGGAGCGCACCTGGTTTCGCTATCACCACCTGTTCCGGGAGTTCCTGCAGCGCCGGATCGAACGCGAGACCCCTGACCGCGTGAGGCAACTGCACCACACCGCGGCCCGGTGGTTCGCCGAACACGAGATCATCCGTGACGCGGTGACCCACGCCCAGGCCGCGGGAGATCAGGAGATGGCCGTCGACCTGGTCGAACGGCACGGCACGATCCTGCTCGAACTATCCCAGGTGGCATCCGCGGAGGCCCTCCTCGACAAGCTGCCCCCGTCCGTGCTGACCACCCGTCCGCGCCTGCAGCTGATGCGGGCCTGGACCGCCGTCCTGTCGAACCGAGTCCGACCCGCCGAGCAGGCCGTCGATGCCGTCGAATCACTTCTCGCCACCGCTTCCCTCACTGCCGACGAAGCCGAGGACCTGCGCGCCGAGTGCGGGATGGTACGAGCGGTCATCGAGGTCCGGTGCGACCGCTTCGACACCGTCGACGAGCTGATCCGCCCCGCAGTGGCCCGGGCCGGCTCGCTGTCCCCGTGGGTGGTGTCCGCGGCCGCGCACCTCGCCCTCATGGCCGCGGTCTACCGGTTCGATTTCGACGCGGCGGAACGGCTCCAGGAGTGGGCCGAGCCGTATCACGCCCGCAGTCACGGTCCGTACATCCGGACGCACAGCTATTGCTACCTCGCCATCGCCGCACACGAGCGACTCGACATCACCGCCGCCGAGCAGCGGTTCCGGCAGGCCCTGCGGGTTGCCCGAAGCCAGGGTGACGAGCACTCGGTCGCGGTACGGCTCGCGGAGTCGCTGCTCGGCGAACTGCTGTACGAGCAGGGCCGCCTCGACGACGCCGAACGTCTCCTCGACGAGGCCTACCTCCTCGACTACGGAGGCGGGAGCGTGGAGTTCAAGGCGGCCCGGTACGCGATCGGCGCCCGGGTCAAGGCTCTTCGGGGCGATCGCGCAGCGGCGGCGCAGCGCCTGGAGGCGGGCGCCCGAGCCGCCCAAGCGCTGACGTTGCCCCGGCTGCGGGCCCGGATCGAGGACGAACGTGTGCGGTTGGGCCTGCCCCCGGCCGCGGGCGTGCCCCCGTCCCCACCGATCACCCATGCGCAGCGACGACGGCCCGTCCACGGGGTCGACGCGCTCACCGCCCAGCTCGACGAGGCCGTCGCCATCCGGGCACTGCTCGACGAGGGCACGCCGACGGCAACGGAACTGGCGTGCATCTGGGCACAGGAGTGGGTGGACATGCTCGCCGATGCCGGCCGACCGCGGGCGCTCCTGCAGGCACGCCGACTGCTGGTCGACATCCTCGCCGCGGCCGGACGCACCGACGAGGCGAAGGGGTTGCTCGCGACGATCACCGCACAGTGCGCCGCCCTCGGCATCGTGCGCTACCTGCTCGACGGCGGCCCGCACCTGAGGGCGTTGCTCGAGGATCTGCGCGCGGACCGCGAGGCCGGACGGTGGCAAGACGACTGGCCTCCGGTGCCCGACCGATTCTGGGACGCGCTCACAACCGAACCCTGATGCCTTGCGCCACAGGGACTTTGCATCGTTCACAACCGCGTCGTCCACCACCGCGTGAACGCATCCGCCTCATCGCGCTGTGCGCCTGTAACGCGCGTCGGATCCGCTGCGATGACACTTCATCAGCCACGCACAGAGGACAAGGCAATGAGAAGGATCCATGTGTGGCTCGCGATGCTCGCACTCATCGCGGGGATCGGACTGATCAGCCCGACCGCGTCCGCCGCTACGCCCTATTGCGGCATCTACTGGGGTTCGCAGGACAAGTCGAATCCGACGATGGTCACCTCACCGGTCACCGCGGTTCGCTCGGGCCGGCACGAGTGTTTCGACCGGATCGTCGTCGACCTCGCCGGCCCCGCAGCCGGATACCGAGTCGGCTACGTTCCCGCGGTGTACGAGGACGGGTCGGGGTTCTTCGTGCCACTGCGCGGCGGAGCGTACCTGCAGGTGGTCGTCCTCGCGCCCGCCTACTGGGCACCGGCGAACCGCGGCGAAGTCGTCGACGTCACCGGCTACCGCACCCTGCGGCAGGTCGCGTGGGCCAACAGTTTCGAGGGGCAGACCACCCTCGGGGTCGGGGTCCGCGCCCGGCTGCCGTTCCGCGTGTTCACGCTCGACGGACCCAACGGCTCCCGAGTGGTGCTGGACGTCGCACACCAGTGGTAGCCAAGACGAAAACTGGGGCTGCAGATCAACTGCGCTCGCGGACGACGAAACTGCGAGGCCGGGTCGTGGGCGCGCACCCGACGGTTCCAGGTGACGCTGCCGGGGTTCACCGGTCGCTCGCGCTCCGCGGCGCCGCCGAGCTGCTCGGCTCGGAGTCGGTTCGGCTGTGCAGCTCCAGGAGCGGCACCGCGATCACACGCACGATGGAGTCGATGCGGTCATCGGTCAGTGTGGCCCGGATCAGCAGGTCGTGCCGGGCCAGATCGAGTGGCAGCGACAGCACAGGATCGGGAATGTCGTTGTCGCCGAGCTCACCCCGGGCGCGGGCACGCTCGACAGCCGAACGCATCTCGGCGCTGCCGATCGCCGGTAGCAGCGACCGCAACCGGTCGGCGGTGTCTCCGTCGAGCTCTGCCAGCAGGCCCAGAATCGTGTCGTGCGGGAACATTCCGAGCTGCGTCCGCGCCTCCGACAGCACCGCGACGAGATCACCGACGAGATCACCGGTGTCGGGAAGCTCGCGGCGGATCGCATCGGCTCGGGCGACGAACGCCGCGAACACCATCTCCGCTCTCGTCGGCCACCGCCGATACAGCACCGGTTTGCTCGTGCCCGCCCGCGCGGCGATCCCCTCGTAGGTGACATCGGTGTAGCCGCGCTCGGCGACCTCGGCCACCACCGCGGCATGGATTGCCCGCTCGAGTTCGGCGCCTCGTCGCCTGGTCGCGGTCACCGCCCCTCCTAGATGCGTTGCAGATCGTATCGCCGAGGGCTAATCTCCGTATTGGAAACGAATCGTATCTTAAATCCGGAAGTTGGTCATGACCGAAGACACCACCGAATTCGCGGCCAACCCCGGCCCATTGCTCCCGGCAGAGCGTGATCTCGAATTCGGACAGGCCCGCTGACCCATGAACAAATTCGGTCTCCCCGTTCTGGCCCTCGCCGGCCTGACCACCTACGACCTGCTGCAGAAGCGACGCAGCATCCTGCGCACCTTCCCCGTCGTCGGACATCTGCGGTACGCAGTCGAGGCGATCGGACCCGAACTGCGCCAGTACATCGTCACCGACAACAACACCGAACGCCCCTTCAACCGAGACCAACGCCGCTGGATCTACGCCTCGGCAAAACTCGAGAACAACTACTTCGGATTCGGCACCGACAACAACATCGACGGCATCGACGGCTACCCCATCATCAAGGCCCGCACCTTCAGCGACCTGCCCGCCCGTCCACACTCGCCGCAGGCATACCTGCCGTCGGCGAAGGTTCTCGGCGGTCCCCGCGACCGCCGCGCCGCCTTCCGGCCGCAGTCGGTGGTCAACATCTCCGCCATGAGCTACGGTTCGCTGTCCGCGCCGGCGATCGAGGCCCTCAACGCGGGCGCCGCACTCGCCGGTGCCCTGCACAACACCGGCGAAGGTGGACTGTCCGACCACCACCGCCACGGCGGCGACCTCGTCTACCAGATCGGCACCGGATACTTCGGCTGCCGCACACCCGACGGAACGTTCTCCCTGCCGGCACTCCTGGAGACGATCGCCGACGCACCCGTACGCGCCATCGAGATCAAACTCAGCCAGGGCGCCAAACCCGGTCTCGGCGGCATCCTGCCCGGCGCGAAGGTCACCGACGAAATCGCCCGTATCCGCGGCATCGAACCCGGAAGGGACTGCGCAAGTCCCGCACGGCACACCGCCTTCGGCGACGTGGACTCCCTCCTCGACTTCGTCGAAACCATCGCCGACGCAACCGGACTCCCGGTGGGCATCAAATCCGCCGTCGGCCACCTGCAGTTCTGGGAAGACCTCGCCGACGCCATGGCCACCGGCACCCGCGGCGTCGACTTCATCACCGTCGACGGCGGTGAAGGCGGCACCGGCGCCGCACCGCTGGCCTTCACCGACCACGTCAGCTACCCCCTGCACACCGCACTGCCCTTGGTGCAGAAGATCTTCCAGAAGGCCGGCATCGCCGAGAACATCACCTGGATCGCCTCCGGCCGCACCGGACTGCCCGACACCGCACTGATGGCATTCGCGGCCGGAGCCGACATGGTCAACGTCGCTCGTGAGGCGATGCTCTCCATCGGCTGCATCCAAGCGCAACGTTGCCACACCGGACACTGCCCCACCGGCGTCGCCACGCAGAACGCCTGGCTCATGCGCGGCGTCGACCCGACGAGCAAGAGCGCCCGCGCCGCCAACTACCTCACCGCACTGCGCCGCGACCTGCTCAAACTCTCCGACGCCCTCGCCGTCGCCCACCCCGCGCTGGCCACCTCCGACGACATCGACATCCTCCACACCGACGGCACCATCACACCCCTGACCGAGACCATCGGCTACCAGTCCGGCTGGGGTACCCCCTCCCCGGCGGACCGCACCGAGATCACCCGCATCATGTACGCGCAGGCACAGCCCTGAGCACCTTCGTAGTTCCGGCCAGGGTCTAGCGGTGCCGCGCGCACAGGACGGTGTCGTGGACGGTGACGGCGCGGCCCTCCGGGTCGGTCGCCTCGTGCGGCACCGCCGCGGCGGTCGTGGCATCGTCGTCTGCAGATCGGACGGGTGATGCCCGACGACGAGCAGCGTTCCGCCGGGCGCGACGGCGGAGGCGAGCCGCCGGTACAGCTCGTCGCGCGGGCCGGCGGGCAGGTGCAGGTACTGCGCCGTGACCAGGTCGAACCGGTCGTCGCCGGGATCCCAGTCGGTCATGTCCTGGTGCCGCCAGGTGATCCGGTCGCGGATCTCGTCGGGTTCGGCGGCCGCGTGTGCGGCCGCGCGCTCGAGAGCGACCGAGGAGATGTCGACCGCGGTGACGGTCCAGCCGCGCCGGGCGAGCCAGATCGCGTCGGCGCCTTCACCGCTGCCGACGTCGAGCGCGGTGCCGGGAGCAAGGTCGGCGATCTCCGCGACGAGGTGCCGGTTGGCGGCGCCGCTCCAGAGGGCGGTGCGCGAGCGGTAGCGTTCGTCCCACAGCTCTTCGTCGGTGCGATCCTGCACGATCGGGTCCCTTCTCTCGACAACCCTGGCGAATATACCCGCAGGGGTATATCGCTCATTCCGGTTCCGATCTCGGTACATTCGACGGGATCGGATTCGCACCACGGCTGAGGCGGGGCGCCATGCGACAACCGGACAACGAGACGGTGGGCCGGATCTTCGACACGCTGTCGAGACGGTACGACACACAGATCGACTGGTGGGAACGCCGCGTCATGGGTCTGCCCCGGCAGTGGGCGGTCCCGCGCGCCGAGGGTCGCGTGCTCGAACTCGCCGTAGGCACCGGATTGAACCTGCCGCTGTACGGCCCCCAGGTGACGAGCGTCCTCGGCATCGACCTGTCCGAGAAGATGCTCGACATCGCCCGCACACGCATCACCGATCTGCAGTTGAACCACGCGACCGTGCGCCGCGGTGACGTTCAGGCGCTCGACCTGCCGGACGACAGCATCGACACGGTGGTCTCGACGCTGACGTTCTGCACCATCCCGGATCCGTTGCAGGCGAGCCGCGAAGCGTTCCGGGTACTGGTGCCCGGTGGCCGCATCGTCCTCGCCGAGCACGGGCCGGCCACCAACCGGGTGGCTGCGGCGCTCATGCGGATGGTCGAACCGCTCACGGTCCGGTTCGGCGCCGATCACCTCACCCGTGATCCGGTCCCCTATCTCGAGGACGCGGGGTTCGTCGTCGACGAGGTCCACCGGGTCGGTGCCATGGGTATGGGGTTCCGGGTGGTCGCGCACAAACCGGCGGACCGCGATGCGAACCCGTGAGGGGAAGCGCCGGTCGGGGCGCGCGAGGTCCTCTACGGTGGATTGATGGCGGAGCGTGGTGCACGTCCGAAGGTTCCGAAGGCGCGGAGACGGCTGCTGAAGGCTGTGCGGCATCTGTTCACCCCGTTGCGCCCGGACGACTACCTGGAGTTGATCAACCCGCTGTGGACCACGCGGGAATTGCGTGGACGTGTCGAGCGGATCGAACCGGCCGGCGAGTCCGCGGCCACGATCGTGATCCGGCCCGCCCACGAATGGCCCGGGCACCGAGCCGGACAGTACGTTCGCCTCGGCGTGGTCATCGACGGCGTCTACCACTGGCGCGCATATTCGTTGACGTCCGATCCCCACGCCGACGACGGTCTGATCAGCGTGACCCCGAAACTGGTTCCCACCGGCACGGTCTCGCCGTTCCTCGTCCGTCGGATCGCCCGCGGCGACATCGTCCGGCTCGGCGAGGTCGAGGGCGTGTTCACGTTGCCCGACCCGATCCCGGACCGGATGCTGTTCGTCAGTGCAGGCAGCGGCATCACGCCGATCGTGAGCATGTTGCGTCATCTCGACCACCTGGATGCCCTCGACGACGTGGTGGCCGTGCATTCGGACCGGACCGCCGGGCAGATCATGTTCGACTCCACCTTGCGCGAGTTGGATCGTCGTCGGGAAGGCTTCCATCTGCACGTGCGGCTGACCGAGACGGAGGGCCGCATGCAGCCTGCCGAACTGGACGCACTGTGCCCGGATTGGCGGGAGCGTGAGGCGTTCGTCTCCGGTCCCGGAGAGATGCTCGACGCGCTGGTGGAGCACTGGAACGCCCACGGCGACCCCGCGAAGCTGCACCTCGAACGCTTCCAGCCCATCATCGGCGGCTCCGCAACCGCCGGTGCGGGCGGAACCGTCCGTTTCCTGGAAAGCGGGATTGAAACCCACTGCGACGGGGGTACCCCGATCCTGGTGGCCGGCGAGCAGGCCGGAGCCGAGTTGCCTTACGGGTGCCGGATCGGGATCTGCCATACCTGCACCGGGACATTGAAATCGGGACGGTTGCGGGATCTGCGCACCGGGGAGGTTGCCGATTTCACCGGTCAGGTGGTGCGGACCTGCATCAACACCGCGGAAGGCGACATCGAGATCGAGCTGTGAACGAAGGGACCACCGAGGTGAGTATCGACGTGGAAAGCCCCCTCGCGCATCTGAGCGAAGAAACCGTCGAGGCGTTGGCCAGGGAGTTCGACGCCATCCACGACGAGGTCTACGCGGACCTCGGCGAGCGGGACCGGCGCTA
>NZ_JADZGH010000190.1:0-1929 GCF_015865005.1 Rhodococcus sp. CX | reverse complement strand
GCGGTGATTGCCGCCCAGCGGCAGTTGGCCGTGGCGGGGCGGGTGCTGTTGCTGGGTTCGGCCGCGAAACCCGCGTGGTGGGCAGGCACCGCCTGTCTGGGGATGGCGAAGATCCTCGAGAACATGGAGATCGGTCACAACGTCATGCACGGCCAATGGGACTGGATGAACGACCCCGACATCCACTCCTCGTCGTGGGACTGGGACACCGCGTCGACCGCGAAGGCGTGGAAGCACTCGCACAACTACATCCACCACACCTTCACCAACATCCGTGGCAAGGACAAGGACCTGGGCTACGAGATCATGCGGATCGACCCGCATCAGAAATGGCATCCGGTCTACCTGGCCCAGCCCTTCTACAACGTGTTGCTCATGGCCTTCTTCGAATGGGGGGTCGCGCTGCACGACATGGACCTCGAGGCCGTGCGGGCCGGCGAGAAATCCTGGCCCGAGGTCTGGGAGGACCTCAAAGGGATCGCGGGCAAGGCCCGGGCACAGCTCGTCAAGGACTACGCCGGCTGGCCGTTGATCAGCGCGGGCGCATTCGGCCTGGCCCAGCTCGCCTTCCGCGGCCGGCTCGGCCAACCGGAAACCTCTCGTCTCGGACGGCTGCTGCGGTCCCTCCGGCCGACCGGACGAGGGTCCGGCGTCGCCGACATCCTCGATCGCACGATCCCGGGCGTCGAGCGCACGTTCCTGGCCACCCTGGTGGCGAACGCTACCGCGAACATCATCCGCAACGTGTGGGCACACGGCATCATCTTCTGCGGCCACTTCCCGGACCAGACCTACACGTTCAGTCCTCGCGAGGTCGAGAACGAGACCCGCGGCGGCTGGTACGTGCGCCAGCTAGTCGGTGCGGCGAACATCGAGGGCAGCCCGCTCTTCCACATCATCAGCGGAAACCTCGGATACCAGGTCGAGCACCACCTGTACCCCGACATGCCGAGCAGCCGCTACGCGGAGATCGCACCCAAGGTGCGGGAGATCTGCCAACGGTACGAACTGCCGTACAACTCCGGAGGGCTGGTGAAGCAGTGGTCCATGGTGCACCGAACCATCCTGCGGCTCGCGTTTCCGGGCGGAGCACCGCGCCCGAAGCCGGGTCCGTACCGCGGTGAGCTCGACCCGGGCGGCGCGACCGGCCCGAGTGAGGCGGCGCGATTCCGGCAGCGGGTACCGGCGGGCAGCGCGGCTGCGGGTCCCGAACACGACAGCGGGGGCGTGAACGTCTCCCTACCCCCACGCGGACAGGACTAGCCACCAGGCCGATCGATGGGCCGACGTCACCCGCGCGGCCGAAGAAGTGGGTCGACCGGCTCCGGCAGCAGCCGGCAGGCGGCCAGCCACTCCTGCGCACCGGCTCCGAACTCCTCCGGAGCGACTGAGCCACTACCTTCGGGGATACGCCCGAGCAGCGGTACACCGGCGACGTCGGGCAGATCCTCGAGATTGCACTGCTGCGCGAGATCCGGTGCTGCAGGCCATGATCCGATCACCGTGCCGACGCACCGCACACCGGCCGAGCGCAGGGCCGCGACCGTCAGGGCGCTGTGGTTGAGGGTGCCCAGGCCGGCCGCCGCCACGACCAGCGCCGGCGCATCCAGTGCCGCCGCGACATCGGCGATGGTGAAGCCGTCGGCGCCGATCCGGACCAGCACTCCCCCGGCGCCTTCGACGAGTGTCAGGTCGTGGGTCGCGTCGAGCTCCCGTACCGCGGCGACGACGTCGAGCAGGCTCAGCAGCGGCCGTCCGCTGCGTCGGGCCGCGGTGTCCGGCGCGAGCGGTTCGGGATAGCGGGCCAGTTCGAGGGTGTCGATGTCGGGACCGGCGAGGCGCGTGATCTCGGCGAGGTCGCCGGGTTCGCCGTCGGCGACGCCGCGGCGTGCCGCGAACGCGGCCTGCACGTCGGGTGCTTCCGTCCCC
>NZ_JADZGH010000189.1:6845-16590 GCF_015865005.1 Rhodococcus sp. CX | reverse complement strand
GCGCTGCTGGCCGGGGCGGTGGGCACCGGGATCGTCGCCGCCGGGGCCGCGGTGATCGTGGGTCGTGGTGGCACCGAGCCGATCCCGGACGCCCCGCGCGCCCCCGGGATCACCTCGGTCCTGCGCGCCTCCCAGGTGCAGCTCGCGCTGATCGCGATGACCTCGCTGGATCTGCTGCTCGCCCGCATGGTGCTCGACGCCGACGCCGCCGGTCTGTACGCGCTGGGCGCGGTCGCGACGAAGGTCGCGTTCTGGCTGCCGCAGGCCGTCGGTGTGGTGCTGTATCCGCAGATGGCCAACCCGACCCGGTCCGGGGAGGCGGTCCGGTCCGCATTGACGGTGATCGTCGGGATCGGGGCGGTGGTCGTCGCGGGCGCCGCGCTGTGTGCCCCGCTCGTGCCGCTGCTCGTCGGCGACGCCTACGCCCCGGTGCAGTCGCTGCTGTGGGTGTTCGCGCTGCAGGGCGCGTGCCTCGCCGTCCTGCAGGCCGGTCTGCTGTCGGCGATCGCGAGCGAACGCACCCGTCTGGCGGGAGTCGCGTGGCTCGGCCTGGTCGTCGAGGCGGTGCTCATGACCACCGTGGCGTCCACGGTGCAGCAGTTCGTCGCCGTGGCGGTCGGGGTCGCGGCGGTCACCGCCGCGGTGGTCGCGGTGCTCGCCGTGCGCGCGGCCGGACCAGCCGTCCGGAAGAAGTCCTGAACACCTCGGCTGCGGCCCAACTGAAGAACTCGCGCGCCGGAACGGCAGCCGCACACGTGAATTCCGCATGCGCCTGTCCGTTCGCCGCGCGGCCGATTCGACGCTGATACGCGCGAACGCCCGGCCGGGAATCCCGGCCGGGCGTTCGCGTGAGCTCTCGACGGTTACTGCTCCGACGGCGGCTTGCGCAGATCCGTCTTCGGGATCTCCTGCGTCGCGTCGGTGGTCCAGTCCCGCTGCGGCGGGTTCTGTCCCGCGTCGGTGCGCGGGATGACCTGGGTGTCGTCGTTGGTCAGGTCCCGCTGGGTCGGAGCGGCGTGCGCCGGGCCGGACGGGGTGGTCGTGGCCGGGCCGGCCGGAGCCGGGCCGCCGGCAGCGGCGGCCGGGGTGCCGCCCTTGCCGCCGCGCACACCGAGCACGATGCCCGCGATCAGCGAGATGGCACCGAGGATGCCGAGGATGATCGGGACGGTGCGGCCGAACGTCGACAGCTGGTCCTGGCCGTCCTTGGCCTGTCCGACCTGGTACTCGATGGTGTCCTGGTCGAACGGCAGCGTGACCTTCAGGACCGTCACCTCGGGCTTGTCGGCCTCACGGGCGTAGTACTGGTACTGCTGCTCCTGGCCCTTGATGACGACGCCGGTGATCGGATCGACCCACAGGTCACGGACGTTGGTGTACCAGCGGACCATCGTGACCGGCGCATCGCCGCCCTCGACGCCCCACGTGGAGGCCGGCAGGCTCAGCTTGTACGACGGGTTCGACGGATCGGCCTTCGACAGGTCGACCGGATCGATCGTGTGCTGGAAGTGGTAGACCTTGACGCCGCTGATCTCTTCCTCGCCCTTGTACTCGATCTCGTAGTTCTCACGGGCGTTCAGATCGAAATAGGGGTAGTTCTTCTGCTCCACGTCGAACGGGAACTTGTACTGCAGGCCGTCACGGTTGTCGATCTCCGTGGGCGGCGCGGTCGCCGAGGTCTGGATGGTGCTCACACGATCCGGGTACTCCTCCGCCGAGACCGGCATCGAGGTGACACGGTCGACGGTCACCCGGTCCACGGTCGCGGACACCAGGCCGGTGTCTCCCTGCATGTCCAGGCGACGCACCGTCTGGCCGGCCTGCAGCGTCATGATGTCGGCGTTCGAGGGGTCCTCGACCGTGACGAAGCGCTGCGCGACGATCGGGACGTTCGTGTCGACCTGCGCCTTACCGGAGAGCAGCGCCCTGGAATTGAGGATGTCGCCGGTACCCTCGGCCACAGTGGTGACCTCGAGATCGAGCGGCGTCTTCTTCAGCTTGCCCACTGTGTAGGTCGGCACCAGCAGCGCGATCGCCAAGAGGAACGTCCCCAGGCCCACCAACACCAGCGCAAGTTTCCGGCCCGAGCCCGATCGCTCAGCCATGCTGTCTCTCCTCACTCAACGGTTGTCATCGAGTACCCCCACCGGCAGCAGGGCTGCACGGATCGTCTGGTGTACGACAATGCGGACACCACGTGAGCCCAGACACTAACAGCCGACAGTGGTTGTGCGTACGTTCGGATCGCGGAAGAACCCGGACTTCCGGGACAGTACGCATCCCGGGCACACTGGTCGGCGATGACCAATCGACCCGATGCCGGTGCCTCACCTCGTGGCGCGACCGGCTTCCTGCCGGCCCTCGAGGGCATGCGCGGCTTCGCCGCCGTGGGTGTTCTCATCACCCATGTGGCGTTCCAGACCGGTGCCGTGCACGATCCGGTGATCGGCCGGGTGTGGGGCCGGTTCGATCTCGCGGTCGCCCTGTTCTTCGCGTTGTCCGGTTTCCTGCTGTGGCGGCCGCACGCCGCGGCGGCCCGCGGATACGGTGTCGCGCAGCCGACGGGCCGTTATCTCGCCTCCCGGGCCGTGCGCATCCTGCCCGCCTACTGGACCGTCGTGTGCCTGGTACTGCTGTTGCTGCCGGGGGCGGGCGGCGGCTGGCGGGTGTGGGTGGCGAACCTGACGCTGGTGCAGGTGTTCGTGCCGCTGACGCTCACCGAGGGCCTCACCCAGATGTGGAGCCTGTCCGTCGAGGTCGCGTTCTATCTGGTGCTGCCGCTGCTGGCGCTGGCGTTGTGCCGGCTGCGCGGGGACGCCGCGCGGTTCCGCATCCCGGTGATCCTCGCGGCGTGCGCGCTGAGCTTGGTGTGGGTGTGGCTGCCGGTGGCCACCCCCGAGCACATCCATCACGACAACTGGCTTCCCGGTTACCTGCCGTGGTTCGGGGCCGGCATGCTGCTTGCCGAACTGGCCACCGTCGGCGGGACGTGGATGCATCGTCTCGCGGCGCGGCGCGCGCTGATGGCGGCGATCGCGATCGGCGCGTTCGCGCTCGCGACCACCCCACTGGGCGGGCCGGAAGGACTCACGGACCTCGAGCCGTGGCAGTACAACGGAAAGATCCTGCTCGGCGCCGTGATGAGCGCGGCGCTGCTCGCCCCGTTGACCCTCGCGCCGCGCAGCGACCACCGCATCCTGGCGTCGCCCGCCGCGCTGGCCGTCGGCCGCTGGTCGTACGGCATCTTCATCTGGCATCTCGCGGTTCTGTCGATCATGTTCCCGGTGTTCGGCATCCTGCCGTTCCACGGCCACTTCTGGTTCGTGCTCGCGGTCACCGTCGTCCTGAGCATCGCGGTCGCGTCCGTGAGCTACGCGCTCGTCGAGGAACCCGTCCGCCGCGAATTCCACCGCAGGACGCGGGCGAAGCGCGGCGACAGCGGCACGGTGGCCAGGCCCAGCGCGACCAGCCCGACGACCGCCGCGAACTGAATCAGGAACGAGTGGCCGACGTAGCCGCCCGGCGCCCGCCACGGGCCCGTCGACAGCATCGCCATCGCGATCATCGTCGCCGCACCGGTCGTCCCCACCAGGATCCGTGAGGCGGCGGTTTCGCCCCGGCGCGCGATGATCACGCCGATCGCCACGGCACCGGCCACCGCGACACCCGCCCCGACCGCGCCCGCCGCCACCGTCGCGACCGCGACGACCCCGGCGAGTCCGACGAGGGTGCTGCCCCACGGCCTCGGAGCGGGACCGGGCAGTTCCTGCTCGCGGCGCCGCCGCGGCCACCATGCCGCCGCGAACAGCGGGATCAGCAGCAGCAGTCCACCGAAGATTCCGGCGCGGTACCAGCGGTCCGTCGCGAACGCGAGGGTGACGGTGCCGCCGGTTCCGGCCGGCACGATCCAGCCCTGCTGCCAGCCGTCCACCACGACCGGGGTCAGCTCGCTGCCGTCCGGTGCGGTCGCGACCCAGCCGACGTTGGTGCTTTCCGGCACCACCACGATCCGTTCGGTGCCGGCGACCGGGACGTCGAGTTCGCGAAGATCCTCGGTCCACGTGCCGGTGGCGAGTTCGACCGGTGCGGGCACGGGCGGCAGCGCCCCCGGGACGGGCAGGTCCACGCTCGACACGACGAACGCGGCGCCCGGGGTGATGTCGAGGTGCACCCGGCCCGCGGGCAGCGCGACCGTGCCGGTGTCGCACAGGGTCGCGGGGATCTCCTCCCCGGAGGCGAGGGCGGCGACCGTCGTCGTCACCGACGTGCGGTAGGAGCGGCCCGCGACGGTCACGACCGGGCCGCTGTCGCAGCCGACGGTGACGGTCCGGTCGGCGGCCGGGTCCTGCGCCCCCAGCGGGCCGTCCTGCCCGAGGACGGTGATCTCGGCGAGGCCGGGCGGGGTGAGCTTCGCGAACCCGAGGATCGTGCGGTCCAGGACGTCGGGCCAGGCGACGAGACTGACCACGATCCGGTCCGTGACGTGCGGTTCCAGATCCACCCGGGCCGAGCGGACGTCGTCTCCGAGGTCGATGTCGCGCACCTGCGGTCCGTTGCCGAGGTTGACCGCGATCCGGGTCGGTGCCACCGGTAGCGCACCGAGGCTCGCGGCCACGTCGAGTCCGGTCACGAGTTCCGGCGACGGCAGTTGCAGGGTCAGGGTCGGGCGTGGTGCGCCGGGTTCGAGGGCGGATTCCGGCGCGGTCCAGGAGGTGCGCGGATCCCCGTCGGTCGCGGCGAACGCGGAGCCGGACAGGTCTGCGACGTCGGCGGGACCGGTCGCGGTGACCCGATCCGGCTGCGCGGCGAGCGCCTCCACCGCGGGACCGGGACGCGTCCGCACCCGCACCTGCGGCGCGACCTCGGTTTCCGCCGGCACCGACAGCGAACGGGTGAACGTGTTCGGTTCCTCCGGGGCCGTCGCCAGCCCGCGGGCGCACCGCACCCGGTCGGGGGTGTCGACGCAGCTGCCGCGGCCCGGGAACTCCTGGCTCAGCTGCCAGCCGAGCACGTCCGCGCCGTCCGGGACCGGCGGCAGTACGATGCGCCGGCGGATGTCGATGGGCCGTGGGTTCTCGCGGTCGGTGAAGTCGTCCACCGCGACCTCGGTGATGCCGAACTGGCTCCCGGCGGTGCCGTCCTCGGTGTGGGTGGCGGTGATGCGGATCCACGTCGTGGTCCCCAGCGGCAACGCGATCGTCTGTTCGCGGCCGGGTTTCTCGACCCGGACGGCGGTGGTGCCGCGGTCGGTTTCCAGCTCCAGCCACTTGACGGGCGAGCCGAGCACGCCCGGGCTCGTCGTCAGGTGCAGCATGCCGGCCTCGATCGGGGTGTCGAGGTCGAGCTGCAGCCACTGTCCGACCGCGGATTCGAGGCCGTTGCTGTGCCAGCCGGTGGTGGGGTCACCGTCGACGACGGCGGCCGGTCCGCTGCCCGGTGAGGTGCCACCGAGCTGCGTGGCGTCGGACGCGGCGCTGGAGACCCCGATGCGCGCGCCCTCCCATTCGGCGCGGACGAGGTCGGTGTCGGCGACCGGATAGTCCGGCACCAGGTTGTGGGTGCGTCGGGGATCGTCGGCTGCCCGGATCGTCGACGAGTGGTAGTCCACCTGCCCGTAGTCCGTTTCGCGGTCGGTGGGCGTGTCGGTGACGACCACCCCGTCGACGGGCAGCCCGGCGCGCTGCGCGTCCGCGGCCAGCAGCAGCGGGCCGGGCAGCGGCGGTTCGCCGCCGGCGAGTTGCAGCGGCGATTCGGGGCCGCCCTGGACCCGCGGAACCGACGCGGCGTCGACGACATACGGGCCGACGGGCGAAGAGCCCGGCACATCGACGCGGTAGATCTCGATCGCCGGATAGGCGGGCTGCAGATCCGCGTCCGCGACGAAGTCCTCGCCGAGTTCGCGGCGGATGTCCGGGCCGAACTCGGCGACCCGCACCAGGCCGGGGGAGCCGTCGAGGGCGCGGTGGACCAGTGCGCTGCGCGCGGCCGGGGACGTGTCGGGATCCAGATCGTTGCGGACGACCACGTAGCCGATGCCCTGGCCGCGCAGCGTGGCGGCGAGCCCGTCGGAGGGCCGGCCGTCGGCGATGAGCCGCTGCACCGAGTCGAGGGCGCGGATCGCGCCGGGCGGCACCAGCGGCACCGCGTCGCGGGACACCCACGGTGATTCGGCCAGGGCCTGGATCGGTTCGTCGCGGGTCAGACCCCAGATCTGGCTGCCGAACGGGGCGCCCGGCACGATCAGGGCGCGTTCGCCGCGGTCGGAGGTGTTCTCGCCGAGCCACGCCGCGGTCTCGTGCCAGTAGCCGGGGACCTCGTCGTAGGCGCCGCGCGGCGCGAGCTTGCCGGTCCACGCCAGGGAGGTCGCGAGGGTCGCGGCGACCAGGATCAGGGTGGTGAACGCGACCATCGGGTCCCGTTCGGGATGCGCGAAGGCGACGCGGGCGCGTCCCCACGGCACCGCCCCGGGCAGCGGCACCCGCCGCAGCAGGTGGGCCAGGCCCAGGACCAGCGGCAGCCGCACCAGCGGTTCGAGTTTGTGGACGTTGCGCAGCGCCGCCCCGCCGGAGTCGAGGAACAGGCGCACCTGCTCGGCGAACGGGGAACCGAGCTCACCGACATAACCCGCGCCGAGCCCGGCCACCCCGACGAACAGAATCAGCGTCAGACGGCCGCGTGCCGGCATCGAGCGCATCGCCAGACCGGCCATGCCCGCGGCGGCGAGGAGACCGGTCACGAGGACCGCGGCCGGCTGCGTCACGAGCACCGCCCCGGCGATGCGTTCGGGGGAGACGAACGGTGTCCAGCTGTCGGTGCCGCGCAGGATCTCCGCCAGCGACGCCCACTCGGTGGTGACCCCGGACGATTCGATGTAGTCGAGGAAGGGCGGACTGACCCTGCCGAGCAGCAGCAGCGGCACCATCCACCACAGCACCGCGAGAATGCAGCACGGGATCCACCGGATCGTGAAGTGCCACCACGCGCGGCCGGGCCGGTGCGCGAGCCACCACAGGCCGGCGACGAGGCAGGCCGCGGCGGTCGCGACCGCGTTGATCGCACCCATCAGCGCCACCGCGACCGCGGACTGCGCGGCCAGTTGCAGGGCCGAACGCCCGGAATCGCTGCGCGCGTACCGGACCACGGGCAGCAGCACCCACGGCGCCAGCATCATCGGCAGGGTTTCCGACGAGATCGACCCGAGGGTCGTCAGGACCCGCGGGGACAGCGCGAACACCACGGCGGCGAGAACCCGGGAACTGCGGCTGCCGATGCCCAGTGCTTCGGCGAGCCGCACGATGCCCCAGAATCCGGCGATCAGCAGCAGTGCCCACCAGATCCGCTGGGTGATCCACGGAGGCGCGTGCAGGATCTGCCCGGCCGCGAAGAACGTGCCGTGCGGGAAGAAGTAGCCGTACGCCTGGTTCTGGACCTGCCCGAGCGGGGCGATGCTGCTCCACTGGTGGGATGCGCGGGCCAGGAACCCCAGCGGATTCTGCGTCAGGTCGTACTTGGTGTCGGCCACGATGAGGCCGGGGACCTGCGCGAACGCAAGTACGAACGCCACCGCGGCGGCCGCGTACAACCACCGACGTGACAAGGGATCGGCGGACGGCCCCGGATCGTGCGGGGCCGTCACGCCGGAGGAAGTGCGTGAACTCGCAGCGTTGCCGGCGCCGTCAGCGGCTGCCGTACTCAACCTGGTTCAGGAGGGAGGAATCGGCGTTGCCGCTGCGGTCGATCTCCGGGCGGGTGTTGTCCTGCACCGCGGCGGTCACACCGAATACCGCTGCAGCACCGAGAACGGCGCCGATCACAGCGCTGCCCAGGCCGGGTCCAAGGAACTTCGCCATGCCCATCTCCCCATCGTCAAAACGTCGGCGCGGGACGTCCCCGCGCCGTTTCGCACCGCGTCAAGGTATCACCCGTGTCACACGGTGTGCCCCCACTGTGTGTCTCTGTCCGTGTGCCACGACGGTGTGCCCGGAATCAGAGGCCGAGCGTGCCGAGCAGTGTCCGCAGCTTCGCGGTCGTCTCGTCGAGTTCGGCGTCGGGGTCGGAATCGGCGACGATCCCGCCGCCCGCCCACGCGAGGGCACGCAGCCCGTCGGAGCTGATCTCCGCGCAGCGGATCGCGACCAGCCAGTCGCCGTCCCCGGCGGCGTCGCACCAGCCGACGGCACCGCCGTAGAAGCGACGATCGCCCTCGACGGCCCGGATCGTGGCGAGCGCCGCCTCGGTGGGGGTGCCCGCGACCGCGGGTGTCGGATGCAGCACCGTCGCGAGGGTCAGGGCGTCGGTGGCCGGGTCGCGCAGTGTCCCGGTGATCGGGGTCGCCAGATGCCACACGTCGGGGGTGCTCGTCAGCACCGGGGTCTCGCGGATATCCAGCTCGGTGCACAGCGGACCGAGACGGTCGCGGATCCACGCGGTGACGTAGGCGTGCTCGGCGAGGTTCTTCGCGGACGCGAGGAGGTCGCGACCGGCCGCCTCGTCATCGGCGGGGTCGGCGCAGCGCGCGGCGGTCCCGGCGAGCGGCCGGCACGTGACGGTGCTGCCGCGCCGGCTCACCAGAACTTCCGGGGTCGCGCCGACGAGGGTGTGCCCCCAGTAGCGTTCGCCGGCGGCACTGAGGTCCACGGCGTAGGTCGCGGCCGTCGGGTGCCGGGCGACCATGCGCGCGGCGACGGCGAGGGCGTCGAGCGGCTCGTCCGCGTCGAGGGCGACCGACCGTGCGGCGACGACCTTGCCGAACTCGCCGAGTTCGAGCCGTTCGATCAGTGTCCGCACCCGCGCGACGTGGATGCGCGGGGGCGGGTTCTGCGCGGCGACCCGCACCGGCGGCAGTGCGTCGAGGTCGTCGGGTGGGGTCCACGGCCCGTCGGTGACGGTGCTCTCCTCGGGCTGCATCAGCGCCGGCGGGCGCTCCGGGTCGAAGGGCAGGGCCCCGACGATCAGATCGGCCTCGTCGCGTCGCAGCGCCCGTGACGCCTCGGCGGCGGTGTCGTACAGGCGTCTGATTCCGGTGGTGCGGAGGGTGCGCTCCGGGCGCGAGAGAAGGAAGCCGTCCATGATCGCTCGACGATATCGCCCGGCGGCGACGGCGGTGCGCCTAGCGTCCCGGCGGCACGATCAGCACCGGCCGGTGGCTGTGGCGCAGCACGTGGTCGGCGACGGAGGACTGCAGCAGGGACCGCAGCCCGGTGGTGCCGCGGGTTCCGGTGACGATGATGTCGACGTCGAGTTCGTCGGCGGCCTCGATGATCGAGGTCCACACCGCGTTGACGATCTCGACGGTGCGGCCCTCCGCCTGCAGGCCCGCCGCGCGCGCCAGTTCGAGGCCTTCGGAGTTGGTGACCTTGGCGTCGGTGAGCGCCACGTCCTCGCTGTCCTCGTCGGGAACCCATTCGGGTTGCATCACCCCGGAGAGCCCGGACATCCGTGCGGCCTGGCGCACCATGGGTTCCCACGCGGTGACGACGACGGCGCGGCAGGACTCGAGGAAGCGGCCCGCGTATTCGACGGCGCGCTTGGAGTTTTCGGAACCGTCGTAGGCAATGAGGATCAGATCTGCGGGCATCGCACACCCCTTGGGTCGAAACCGGCTGCTCGGGGTGCACATTACCGTTCCCGGCGGGCTGTGGGAGCCGACTGTGCGATGGTCGGCTACCGTCGATGTCCATGCGTATCCGTCACAGTCTCGTCGCCGTGCTCGCCGCCGCGACCGCGGTCGCCGGCTGCGGCGGGA
>NZ_JADZGH010000189.1:0-6782 GCF_015865005.1 Rhodococcus sp. CX | reverse complement strand
GGCGGGAACGACTCGCCGGACGTCTCGTCGACCGCCGCAACCGAGTCCGTGTCCGCGACATCGGCGGCTCCCACGACCACGACCACGACGACCGAGCCCGTGGCGGCACCGGCACCCGCACCGGTGTGCGGCGACGATCTGCTCGCGTCGCTGTCGTTGCGGCAGAAGCTCGCGCAGCTGCTCAACGTCGGGGTGACCGGCACCGACGACGCGCTGGCGATCGTGCAGTCCGAGCAGATCGGCGGCATCTTCATCGGCAGCTGGACCGACGTGTCGATGCTGTCGAACCGGGAGATCCCCGCGGTCGCCGCACAGAGCCCCCTGCCGCTGATGGTGACGATCGACGAGGAGGGCGGCCGCGTCTCGCGGGTCGGTGAGCTGCTCGGGGAGGATCCGTCGGCGCGGGTCACGGCGCAGACGATGAGCGTCGAGGAAACCTACGCGATGGCGCTCGAGCGCGGCCGCGAACTGCGGGAGCTGGGCATCACCGTGGATTTCGCGCCGGATGTCGACGTGACCGACCGGGCCGACGACGACGTGATCGGCGACCGTTCCTACTCCGACGATCCGCAGGTCGTCGTGCAGTACGCCGACGCGTACGCGCGGGGGTTGCGCGATGCGGGAATTCTCCCGGTGCTCAAGCACTTTCCGGGTCACGGCTCGGCGTCGGGTGATTCGCACACGGGCGCGGTGGTCGCCCCGCCGCTCGCTCAGCTGCAGCGGATCGACCTCGTGCCCTATCGCGAACTCGTCACGTCCGGGGTCGCCGTGATGATCGGCCATCTCGACGTGCCGGGGCTGACCGACGGGCGGCCGGCGAGCATCAGCCCCGCGGCGGTGCGGTTGCTGCGCGACGGTGCCGGGTACGGGGCACCGCCGTTCGACGGGGTGATCTTCACCGACGATCTGTCCGGGATGCGCGCGATCACCGACAGTTACGGCATCGCCGAGGCCGTGGAGGCGGCGTTGATCGCCGGTGTCGACCAGGCGTTGTGGCTGACCACCGATCAGGTGCCCGAGGTTCTCGATCGTCTCGAGCAGTCCGTGCGGTCGGGCGCGTTGCCGGCCGCGCAGGTGGACGACGCGGTGCGCACGGTCGCGCGGGCCAAGGGTGCGCTCGGCTGCTGATTTTCCGGGATTCCGAAATCCGGAGAACCCACCCGCGCTCCTTACCCTAGGGTAAGGAGCGAGACCCGAGCAGTATGGAGGAGACATGGCCGGCGGTACCAAGCGACTGCCTCGCGCGGTGCGGGAACAGCAGATGCTCGATGCCGCCGTGGAGGTGTTCTCCGAGAAGGGTTTCCACGAGACGTCGATGGACGCGATCGCGGCGCGCGCCTCGATCTCGAAGCCGATGCTGTATCTGTACTACGGCTCGAAGGACGAACTGTTCGCCGCGTGCATCGGCCGGGAGGGGCAGCGATTCGTCGAAGCCCTGGCTCCGGCGGGCGATCCCAACCTGCCGCCGCGCGCGCAACTGCGGGTCGCGCTCGAATCGTTCCTCGGATTCGTCGACGAACATCGGCACTCGTGGATGGTGCTCTACCGTCAGGCCCTCGCCCAGCAGGCCTTCGCGAACCAGGTGCGCAGCAGCCGCGACCGGCTCATCGAACTGACCGCGCACCTGCTCGAATCGAGCACGCGCGACCCGGAACCGGACATGGACTTCACCATCATGGCGGTCGCACTGGTCGGCGCGGGTGAGGCGGTCGCCGACCGCATCGCCGGCGGCGAGATCGACGTCGCCAAGGCCGCCGATCTGCTCGAGAACCTCGCGTGGCGTGGCCTCGCCGGCCGCCGACGCACCGATACGCCCGGCTGACCCCCGAATACGGATCGGGTGGACCGGGACGCCCCCATCGCGCCCCGGACCACCCGAAGTCGTTGTGCCGTCCCGTCTCAGCGCAGCGTGGCGCTCAGATGCGGGTACTGCTTCTCCGGATGCCGCAGGGACAGGTCCCAGCCGTCCGCGACCTGCTGCGCGTACAGGTTCACCGTCGCCGGCAGCAGCACCGGCTTCCCGAACCGCACCGAGTACGTGACCTTGTCCGGGACGCGTCCCTCGACGGCCCGCAGCGCCGCTGCGGCACTCCACATGCCGTGCGCGATGGTGCGCGGGAAGCCGAATGCCTTGGCGCCCAAGGTCGAGACGTGGATCGGATTGCGGTCGCCGGAGACGGCCGCGTAGCGGTCGATCGTCTTGCGGTCCACCCGCAGGGTCGACGTCGGCACGGGCGGGATCACCTGGGGTTCCGGTTCCGGCTTCGGGGCGCCGGACAGCGACGTGCGCTGCTGGTGCAGGAACGTCGAGGTCTGGCGCCAGACCGGTTCACGACCGACGGAGATCTCGGTGACCACGTCCACGAGCATGCCCTTGCGGTGCTCCCGCAGATCGGTCGCGTGCACCCGGAGGTCCAGCGGTTCGGTGGCGGAGATCGGCCGGAGTTGCTCGATCACGTTCTCCGCGTGCACCGAACCCATGGCCGCGAACGGAAAGCCCTTGGACACCATCAGTTTCATCACGAGGGGGAACGCGAGCGTGAACGGGTAGGTGAGCGGCAGGGTGTCACCGAAACGCAGCCCGCAGACCTTCGCGTACTCGGCGAGGTTGTCCTGGTCGACGCGAACGCCGCGCAGCAGCAGCGTGTCGTCGGGCAGCGTGTCACCCGACGCGCCGACGACCGGCAGCGCGGAGAGCACCGCGCGGGAGTAGACGTCGAGGATCGACGGCACCGAGTCGAGTTCGATGACGGCCATCTACGCCCCCAGCATGGACTGGCCGCACACACGCACGACCTGGCCGGTGACGGCACTCGACGCCGGGTTCGCGAACCACGCGACGGTCTCGGCGACGTCGACGGTCTCGCCGCCCTGCTGCAGGGAACTCATCAGGCGGCCGCCCTCGCGGGTGGCGAGCGGGATCGCGGCGGTCATCGCGGTCTCGATGAAGCCGGGCGCGACGGCGTTGACGGTGATCTTCTTCTCGGCCAGCACCGGTGCGGTGGCCTGCACGAGACCGATGACCCCCGCCTTGGAGGCGCCGTAGTTGGTCTGGCCGCGGTTGCCGGCGATCCCGGCGATCGACGACACGTCGATCACGCGGCCGCCCTCCTTCAGCGCACCCTTCTCGACGAGCACCTCGGTGATCTTCTGGGGAGCGAGGAGGTTGACGGCGATCACCGAGTTCCAGCGGCCCGCGTCCATGTTGGCGAGCAGCTTGTCGCGGGTGATGCCGGCGTTGTGCACGATGATGTCGGCGCCGCCGTGCCGCTCGAGCAGGTGCGCAGCGAGCTTCTCGCCCGCGTCGGGGGCGGTGACGTCGAGCGCGAGGGAGGTTCCGCCGACCTTGTTCGCGGTCTGCGCCAGCGCCTCGCCGGCCGCGGGGACGTCCGCGGCGACGACGGTTGCGCCGTCCCGGGCGAGGACCTCGGCGATGGTCGCGCCGATGCCGCGCGCGGCGCCGGTCACGACGGCGACCTTCCCGGCGAGCGGCTTGTCCCACGACTCGGGCGCGGTGGCCTCGCCGTCACCGATGCGCACGACCTGGCCGTCGACGAACGCGGACTTGGCGGAGAGCAGGAAGCGCAGGGTGGATTCGACACCGGACAGCCCGGCGGGTGCCTTCGGCGAGACGTACACGAGCTGCACGGTCGCGCCGCGGCGCAGTTCCTTGCCGAGGCTGCGGGTGAAGCCCTCGAGGGCGCGCTGGGCGATGCGCTCGTCGACCGAGGACGCTTCCTCCGGCGTGGTGCCGAGGACGACGACACGGCCGCACGGGCCGAGAGCCTTGATCGCCGGCTGGAAGAACGTGAACAGCTGCTCGAGCCCGGCGACGTCGGTGATGCCGGTCGCGTCGAACACCAGGGCGCCGAAGCTCTTCTCGTCGGGCTCGGCGAAGACGTAGTCGGAGAGCAGCGCGCGGATCGGCTCGACGAGCCGGCCGTTGCCGCCGAGCAGCACCGGACCGGCGAGCGGGGGCTCACCCGGCTGGTAGCGGCGGAGCTTCTCCGGCTGGGGCAATCCGAACTGCTTGGCGAGGAAAGCACCGGGTGCGGAGGTGATGAACTGGGCGTAGAGCTTGGGTGCGCCCTTGGTTTCGGCCACGATTCCACCTTCTCTGGTTCGGAGGTCATGCGGTGTCGACAATAACTTACTCGTGAGTAAGAATAGTATCCAGAGTTCGCATCCATCAGAACACCGGGAGACGACACGTGACCACAAAAGCCCGTTCCAGCTCTTCGCGCTCGTCGCGCCGCGTCGCGATCCTCGGCGGAAACCGCATCCCGTTCGCCCGGTCCGACCGCAAGTACGCCCGCGCCTCGAACCAGGACATGTTCACCGCGACCCTCGACGGTCTGGTCAGCCGCTTCAACCTGCAGGGTGAGCAGCTCGGCGCCGTCGTCGGCGGCGCGGTCCTCAAACACAGCCGCGACTTCAACCTGATCCGCGAATGCGTGCTCGGCAGCCCGCTGAGCCCCTACACACCCGCGTGGGACCTGCAGCAGGCCTGCGGCACCGGCCTGCAGTCGATCATCGCCGTCGGCGACGCCATCGCCGCGGGCCGGATCGAATCGGGCATCGGCGGCGGCGTCGACACCACCTCCGACGCGCCCATCGGTGTCAACAACGACCTGCGCGAGTTCCTGCTGTCGCTCAACCGCGCGCGTTCGACCGGTGACCGCCTCAAGCTGCTCGGCCACGTGCGCCCGTCGATGCTCGGCATCGAGATCCCCCGCAACGGCGAACCCCGCACCGGCCTGTCGATGGGCGAACACGCCGCGATCACCGCCAAGGAATTCGGCATCGCCCGCGCCGACCAGGACGAACTCGCCGCCGCGAGCCACCGCAACATGGCCGCCGCCTACGACCGCGGGTTCTTCGACGACCTCGTCACCCCGTTCCTCGGCCTGACCCGCGACGACAACCTCCGCCCCGATTCGTCGGTCGAGAAGCTGTCGACGCTGAAGCCGGTGTTCGGCACGAAACTCGGCGACGCCACCATGACGGCCGGCAACTCCACTCCGCTGACCGACGGCGCATCCGCGGCCCTGCTGTCCAGCGAGGAGTGGGCGGCCGCCCGCAGCCTGCCCGTCCTCGCGTATCTCGTGGACTCCGAGACCGCCGCGGTCGACTACGTCCACGGCGGCGACGGTCTGCTGATGGCCCCGACCTACGCGATCCCGCGCCTGCTCAAGCGCAACGGCCTGACCCTGCAGGACTTCGACTTCTACGAGATCCACGAGGCGTTCGCGTCCGTCGTGCTCGCGACGCTGCAGGCCTTCGAGTCGGAGGAGTACTGCAAGGGCCGGCTCGGCCTCGACGCACCGCTCGGCTCGATCGACCGCAGCAAGCTCAACGTCAACGGATCGTCCCTGGCGGCCGGGCATCCGTTCGCCGCGACCGGTGGCCGGATCGTCGCGTCGCTCGCCAAGATGCTGCACGAGAAGAAGGCCGAAACCGGCAAGCCCGCACGCGGCCTGATCTCCATCTGCGCGGCCGGGGGACAGGGCGTCACCGCGATCCTCGAGGCCTGAGAAGACCGCACGAAAAAAATTCCGGAAGGTTTGTAACGTCCCGGGGAGAGGGTCGATAGACCTATCGACCCCGCATTGCTGCCTGACCCCCGACCTGGTGGCAACGCGGGGTCTTTCTCGTTTCCGGTGCCCTTGCGCCGGGCTCGGATCGGAGTGCGCCGGGACCGGCATTTACGCTTGGTGGAAAGGCGCACCCGGTCGTGGGGTGCCCAGTCGGAAGGACACGGGTGAGTGGTAACAACGGGGCGGACGACCGCGCGAACATGAGCGGTGCCGTTCCCCCCAACGAGGCGGAAGCGCAGAGGAAGCCCGAAACGGCCGCCGCGGCCGCACCGGACCACACGGCAGGAACCGCCGCCGACGCGAAACCCGATGTCGTTGCCGAGCCGACCGCCCCGGCACCCACCGAACGGTTCGTCTCGATGGCTCCGCTCCCGACCCCGTCGAAGGCCGCCCCGGCACCCGAACCGTCCGCAGCTCGGAACGACACGGCCGCCCCCGTCGAAGAGGCCCTTGTCGAGGAGGGCGCTGCCGAGGAGGGCGCTGCCGAGGTCGCCGATGCGGCACCCGAGCGGGAAGCCGGGGACCGGGCGCCGGAGACACCGGCGGCCGCGGAGGAGCCCGTCGCCCCGGACACGTCCGCCACCGAGAGCGCGCCCGCCGCGCCGGGGACCCCGCCGGCTCCCGAGCCCCCGCAGACTCGGCTCAAGCCTTGGGAAATCCCGACCGCCGCCATTCCGGCTGCGCCGAAGAAGCCCGCGCCCTTCGCGTTCACCAAGCCCGTGTTCACCGAGCCTGCGGCCCCGGTCGAGCCTGCGGCACCGACCGCCGCGACCTCCCTGAAGGACGCCGGAATCGATCCACCGGCCGCGGACCGCACCCCGGACGAACCGCCGACCGCGCCGCAGGCCGGTCTGCAGCCGGAACCGGCCGCAGAAGCACCGGCCGAGCAGGCACTCGCCGCAGCACCCCTCGAGCAGGCAACCGCTGCAGCGCTCGTCGAGCAGGACACCACCGAGGTGCCGGCCGAGCAGACGCCCACCGCGGCACTCGCCGAGCAGGCGCCCACCGAGGCGCCGGCCGAGCAGGTACCCGACACAGCACCTGCCGAGCAGGCACTCGCCGTCGACGACTCGGCGCCGACCGTCGCGATCGACATGTCCGCGATCAGGAACACGCCGCCCGCCCAGCCGGCTGCGTCCGCAGCCGAGCCCCCGACGGAAAGGACGCCGGAAGGCACCGCCTCCG
>NZ_JADZGH010000015.1:0-1669 GCF_015865005.1 Rhodococcus sp. CX | reverse complement strand
GGCGGCCTGCCGTCCGTGTCAGGTCGCCTCGCTATCTCGCGCGAGCCATCGCGAGCACGCAGTTCTGCACCTGAGATCCGTACTCGTCGCCTGCGCTCACGTCCAGAATGCCGCGGCCGAACGGAAGGCTTGACACGTCCCGGGAGTTGCTCGACAGGCCCATCACCCCGAAACCTGGGGTCACCCATACCACGCTCGAGGTGTGCCGCTCGCCGTTCTCGAACACGTCACCGGCCGTGTAGGTGTACTCGATGCCGTCGATCAGCGTGTTGACCGCGGCGACGTGGATCAGCTCCAGCCCCGGGGTCAGAGACGATTCGATTGCCGCCACGATTGCGGGGTCCGGCTCCTCGCAGCCCGCCTCTGTCGCCGAGGATGCGGGCTCGGGCGCTCGCACCGGAGCCAGCGTGGTGGTCGTCGTGGTCGGACGCGCAGTCTCCGAGGGCGCCGCGGCCGCAGGCGTGGTGTGCACGGTGCTCGTGGTGGTCGCCGCCGAGGATGACTCCTCTTTGTCGTCGATCACGTTCCCGATCGCCCCCAGGGCAATCACGCCGGCAGTAACGGCGCCCAGGATGATCGGGGTCCGCTTGCGGCTGCCTGTCGGCACGGTTGCCGACGCCGGGGCGGCAGTTGGCTGGGTCGCCTGCGGGGCCGACCCCGGGTGTGTGGCGGCGGTCCACTGCTGGCCGTCCCACCATCGGAACTGGCCTGTCTGGTGGGGGTCGGGGTACCAGCCGGGAGGGTTCATCGGGGGTGTGGTCACGAATGACCCATCAGAGCAGGCAGGCGCGGTGTTACACACCAAGGGTGTGCGTCAGGCTCATACCCTTTGAGCGTGACTTTCTGCCACTCTCAAGCGGGGTTATCGTGACCTCGATTGAGACGTCCATCGTGAACGCCTCAAGATCCACCGGCCGCAGGTCACCCCCGTGGACCGGATTTGAGAGGTTGCCGAAGAACCTCTCAAACTTCGACGCTGTCAGGTGCCACGCTATGCAGTGGCCGGCTGCTCGACGGTGAAGTGCTTCTCATTTCACTAGCGGTCTGCCGTACATTCGCCGTACATTGGTCAACATCACCTAACGTCACCAATCATCGCCAAACCACACCAAACGAGAAGCCAGAGACGAGTCAGACATGAGCATCAAGACAGACCGCGTCGAAGTGCGCGTCGAAGAAGAAAGGCACGAGCAAATCCGGGCAGCCGCCGAAGCTGTCCACGAGAAGCCCTCAGAATTTATCCGCAATGCAGCCTACGAACGCGCAGACAGGATCCTTGCGTTGGCAAACCACACCCTGATGCCGGCGGAGCAGTTTGACGAGATGATGCGCTCACTCGACATCGCAGACGACGCACCCGCTTTGGCCAAGGCCGCAGCCAAGCCGCGCGCCTTCACCCGCGGGTGACGTGGAAGTCCACCGAGATCACCACCGCCCACGATCTCGGAGTATTCGACTGCGGCAATCGGGACCTGAACCTTTGGCTCAGGAATTCCGCGTTGGAGGCCAACGGCAAGGGGACGAGCCGCACCTACGTGTGGACCGCTGGCGATGATCCGATCGTCCGCGCTTACTACGCGATCGCACCGACCGCAGTGATTTCGGATCGTGACGGTTTGAGCAAGAGTATGTCCACTGGGCTGAGTGCGGTCCCCGGGTTTCTGCTGGC
>NZ_JADZGH010000188.1:0-2356 GCF_015865005.1 Rhodococcus sp. CX | reverse complement strand
CCGGCGGGACCATCGCCCGCTACGTGGCAGAGGGCGCCGAAGTCACCGTCCTGACCTGCACGCTCGGCGAGGAAGGCGAGGTCATCGGCGACGACTGGGCCGAACTCGTCGCCGATCGTGCCGATCAGCTCGGCGGCTACCGCATCCTGGAACTGACCCGGGCGCTCGCCGCGCTCGGCGTCGCCGCGCCCCGCTTCCTCGAGCGCGCCGGACGCTGGCGCGACTCCGGCATGGCCGGGACCCCGTCGGCGGAGAACCCCCGGGCCTGGGTCAACGCGGACCACGACGAAGCGGTGTCGACGCTCGTCGCCGTGATCCGGGAACTGCGCCCGCACGTCGTCGTCACGTACGACCCGGTCGGCGGCTACGGCCATCCCGATCACATCGCCGTGCACGAGCGCGTGACCGCCGCGATCGAGGCGGCCGCCACCGACGCGTATCCGGAGGCGGGGGAGCCGTGGTCGACCCCGAAGCTGTACTGGACCGTCACCGAGGAGAGCGCGCTGCGGGACGGACTCGCCGCGCTCGGCGACATCCCCGCCGAGTGGGCCGTGCCCGACGCCGGCGACCTGCCGAGCGTGCCCGACGAGCGGGTGACCACCGCGGTGGACGTCGGCGGAGTGCTCGACGCGAAGCGGGCGGCGATGGCCGCGCACGCCACCCAGGTGATCGTCGCGCCCGGCGGCGCCGCGTTCGCGCTGTCGAACCTGATCGCCCAGCCGGTCTTCGCCGAGGAGCACTTCGTGCTCGTGCGGGGCGCGCTCGGGGACGTCGACGACTCCGGCCGAGAGCGTGACCTCTTCGCGGGCCTGACGTAGGCTGGCGCTGCCGAGCAGGAGTGATTCTGCTCACAGTCACTGTCCGGTCGGTGCCGAGCCCGGGGGGATGCGGATGTACAACTGGTCCGTCCAGAATCAGATCGTCGCGTTCGTCGATTCGTTGCGGCCCTACGCCGATCAGATCCGCGCCGACTACTACCACGCGTTGTACGACTTCGCAGATCAGCAGAGCCAGCTGCTGACGATGCTCGGCTATCCGCCGGTTCCCTGATCCGGACCGCTCCGGAACCGTGCCCCCGATGTGCGCATCGGGGGCACGTTGGCGCACTATCGAAACCATGACGGTCGATCCCGCCACCGCACCATCCGACGCCTCCGTTCCCGCCGACGTCCCACCCCGGACCGGGGTCGTGGCGTTGCTCGTCGTCGACGGCCTGATCTGTGCCGTGTTGTCCGTGCTGTTCCTGGGCATGTACATCGGCTCGGTGCCGTTCCCGATCTCCATCCTGCTCGCCGCGGTCGTGAACCTGCTGCTGGTGATGGCGGTGCGCACCGAGACCGGATCGCTGGGCAAGGCCACGTGGCCGCTCGTGGCCTGGACCGTCGGGTTCCTGTTGTGCCTGGTCGGTGGCCCGGGCGCCGATCAGCTCGCGGTCGCGGACTGGCGGATCCTGCTGCTGCCGATCGCGGCGCTCGGCCCGGCCGGCCTGTACCTCTTCAGCGCGCGCATCAACGCCATCACGAACGCAGTCCGGCAGTCTCCGCCGCAGAAATGAGCACGTCGGCCAGCATCGACCGGGTCAACCGCCCGGTGAAGGTGTTCTGCTGGCTGACGTGATAGCACCCGAACAGGTGCAGTGGTGCCCGGTCCGGGGACGCCCCCGGTAGCTCGACGTGCGCGCCGTGCCCGAACCGCGGACGCGGCCGCGGGATCGCCCAGCCGGCGTCGGCGAGCACCGGCAGCAGCGCCTGCCAGCCGAAACCGCCGAGCACGATCACCGAGCGCAGCGTCGGGGTCAGCAATTTCAGTTCGAGGTCCAGCCAGTGACGGCACGTGTCGCGCTCGACGGTCGTCGGACGGTTCGCGGGCGGAGCGCAGTGCACCGGCGCCGTGATCCGGGTGCCCCGCAGGACGAGACCGTCGCCGCGGTGCGTCGCCGTCGGCTGCGACGCCAGCCCCGCGTCGTACATCGCGGCGTACAGGAAATCTCCGGCCCGGTCGCCGGTGAACATCCGGCCGGTGCGATTGCCGCCGTGCGCGGCCGGTGCCAGACCCACGATGAGCAGCGCCGCGTCGGCCGGGCCGAAACCCGGCACCGGGCGGCCCCAGTACGTCTCGTCGCGGAACGCGGCACGTTTGTCGCGTGCCACCTGCTCGCGCCACGCCACCAGCCGAGGGCAGGCCCGGCAGTGCACCAGCTGCTCGTCCATCTCGGCGAGGGTGTGCGGCGTCTCGTCGGGTGGCCGGGTCATCGGTTCGCCCACACGTCGCCGGCGCCCGGGGTGACCGCCTCGACCAGCGCCCATGCCTGCCCCACCGGCACATCCAGGATCTCGTAGTGCCCGACCCCGGCGGG
>NZ_JADZGH010000187.1:2420-5835 GCF_015865005.1 Rhodococcus sp. CX | reverse complement strand
CAACATCACCCACCAGCACGCTCCCCTGTGCCCCGAGCCGGCCGAACTCCGCCACCCCCAGAACGCCATCAACACCCCGGTCTTCGGGCCGTCCCTTCACCAGCAAGGACACCTCGACAGATGACCGTGACCAGCAGGAGATCGAGAACCGACTCTGGGACGCCCATATACGGCTGCCAGACGAAGTACCCACCCGTGGGGGATCGTCAGGGCCCTCAGAGAGCGCGAACTGATCCTCGTGCAGCTCGGTGCCGGTCAGCGCCTCGATCGGAGCCGTCTCGGCATCCAAGAACTTGGCGGGACCAACGACAACACCGCTCAGGTCCGCGGCCCCTCCCCGGATTCAGGTAACTTCGCACATTCGCCCGGTACAACCCATAGCGAGCGTCGTTCTCATAACAACGGCGGACCACCTCATCCGGTATCCCGGCCCGCCGCAACAACACCGTCCGCAGCACCCACGACAGCGAATAATCCACTGCTATCAGCAGAAGCAACAGACCGTCGGACGACGCTTCCGGCGTGTACGCCTGATGCGCGAGCTGGTTACGCGCCGAACACACCTGAGAAGGCCAATCCGAGAAGTCGGACACGATCTCGCGGACCGCGCACTTAAGCCCACGACGACACACCACCGCACCCCCCACGCCGCGGCCGGACCACATTAGGGTCCTACCGACGATCATCGAGGGGACGACACATGAAGCTGGCCGAGGCGCTGGCCGCGCGCGGAGATCTGTTGCGCAGGATCAACCGGCTGCGGGAACGGATCCTGGACAACGCCCGTCATCAGGAGGGTGAGGAACCGGCCGAGGACCCCGTCGCACTGCTCGCCGAACCGACCGATGCGCTGGACGAGTACGAACAGCTGATCCGCCGTATCAACCGCACGAACGCGGCGTCACCTCTCGGGGACGGCACCGTGACCGATGCGCCGGCCCGTCGAGCGTGCTGCGCCTGCATCATTCCGCGGTCAACTCCGGCACCTCGGTGCGCGGGGGCAGCGCAACAAACCGCACTACGCACGCCCAGCACCACGCACAAGAGACCGTGCACCACGCACGATTCACCACCACGTGCTGATCTTCGATCGGTGAGGGCGGGTGCGGGGGCATCTCGGCGCTCCTCACGCCTCGAATCAGGATCGCCTCGAATCGAATCGAACCGAATACCATCCGCGATCAGAAGGAGTGGAGCGATGGCCGCAACGGAGAACAGCAGCACCACGGTTGCCGAGGTGATGGCCGAACTCGCCGAACTCGACGACCCCAAGATCCGTGCGGTCAACCTGAAACACGGCGACGACCACGGGGTGAACCTCACCAAGCTGCGCGCCGTCGCGAAACGACTGAAGACGCAGCAGGATCTCGCGCGGGAACTCTGGGACACCGGCGACAGCGCAGCCCGGCTGCTGGCCATTCTCATCTGCCGTCCGAAGGCGTTCGACCGCGACGATCTCGACGCGATGCTGCGGGCGGCGCGCACCCCCAAGGTGCAGGACTGGCTCGTCAACTACGTGGTCAAGAGGAACCCGCACTGCGAGGACCTGCGTGCGACATGGTTCGCCGACCCGGATCCGGTCGTCGCGAGTGCCGGGTGGGAACTGACCGTCGACCGCGTCGCGAAGAACCCCGACGGCCTCGACCTGACCGGACTGCTCGACATCATCGAGGCGCAGATGAAGGACGCCCCGGATCGACTGCAGTGGGCCATGAACCACTGCCTCGCCGAGATCGGCATCGAGCACGCCGACCTGCGCGACCGTGCGATCGCGATCGGTGAGCGCCTGAAGGTGCTCGAGGACTACCCGACGTCCCCGGGATGTACCTCGCCGTTCGCCCCGACCTGGATCGCCGAAATCGTGCGGCGCCGCAGCGCGACGTAACGATCGTCACGCCGGTCACCCCGTCCGGTTGCCCGGCCGGGTGCGCGCCCTCATGCTTCAGACATGGACGGACCCGTGTTCCCGCCTCCACCACGCTCGGCGCGACCGGTTCGGCGCGAATGGGACGCGCTGAGCTCCCTGCCGCCCTCGACGGAGCAGTTCGACCCCGAGCAGGTCGCGGACCTGCCCTCGGCCGCGCAACAATGGCTCACGCACGCACTGGAACCGGGCGTGCCGCTCGCCCGCGCGGTACACCTGACCATGCGCGGTCACATCAAACTCGGGTCGTGGCGCCCGTTCCGGGCAGCGCAGATCCTCGCCCCGGGCGTCGGGTTCGTGTGGGCGGCGACCGCGCGGGTCGCGGGTCTGCCGATTCTCGGCTACGACCGGTACACCGACGGACGCGGCGAGATGAACTGGAAACTCGGTGGTCTCGTCCCGGTGATGGCGGCGGCGACCACCGACGTCGACACCAGCGCCGCCGGCCGATTGGCCTCCGAATTCATCTTTGTACCAACGACATTCAGGTCGGCGACGTGGCACGAGGCGGGAACCGGTTCCGCACTCGCCACCTGGCGCCTCGGCCGCCACACCGAGACGGTGTGCCTCGAACTCGCCGGAAACGGCCGGCTCGGGACGATACATCTGGATCGCTGGGGCAATCCGAACGGCGAACCCTTCGGCCGCTATCCCTTCGGGGTGGACATCGAGGCGGAGTCGTCGTTCGGCGGCATCACGATTCCGTCCCGCTTCCGCGCCGGATGGTGGTGGGGCACGAACCGATGGCCGGAGGGCGAGTTCTTCCGCGCGGAGATCAGCGCCGCCGTGTTCCGCTGAGGACACAGCATTCCGCCGAGAACACAGCCGAAACGACACCGGTGCGCACCGGAGAGTCACCGTTCATCGAGCACGCGGCGCCGGCCTCTGCAAGGATGCGCGGATGAATCTGGTTGGCATCCCGGAACAACGGCGCCGGGTCGGTCGCGCGGATCCCGTCGGCTCCGACGCAGCACCATCCGGGAAACCGAGTGCGGCATTCCGCCCCGACATCGAGGGCCTGCGGGCCGTTGCGGTGCTCGCCGTGGTCCTGTTCCACGCAGGTGTGCCCGGGATCGGCGGCGGATTCGTCGGTGTCGACGTCTTCTTCGTCGTCTCGGGTTTCCTCATCACCGGGCTGCTGTGGCGGGACGTGAGGTCCACCGGGTCCGTGCGGATCGCCCGCTTCTACAGCGCACGAGCGCGCCGCCTCCTTCCGGCCGGAGGTCTCGTGCTGGTGGTCACGGCGATCGGTTCGGCGTTTCTGTTGCCCCCGTTGCAGGCCCGGGAGGCGCTGGGCGACGGAATTGCAAGTGCGCTCTACGTGGGGAACTACCGATTCGCGTTGCGTGGCACCGACTATCTGGCGGCGGACGCGCCCCCGTCCCCGTTCCAGCACTTCTGGTCGTTGGGGGTCGAGGAGCAGTTCTACCTGGTGTGGCCGGCGCTGATCGTGGCGACCGTCTGGTCGGTCCGTCGCAGGCGCGGCGGGGC
>NZ_JADZGH010000187.1:0-2369 GCF_015865005.1 Rhodococcus sp. CX | reverse complement strand
GCCGTACGTCTCGGTCCTGGTACTGGTTGCGGCGGCGTCGTTCGCGGTGTCACTGTCCTGGACCCGCACGCTGCCGCCGTGGGCGTTCTTCTCCCTGCCGTCTCGGGCGTGGGAGTTGGCCGTCGGTGGCCTGGTCGCGCTGTCCGTCCCGCTGTGGCGCCGACTGCCGGGTCTCCTCGCGGCCACCGCAGGATGGGCCGGGCTGGCCCTGATCGTCCTCGCCTGCGTGCGTCTGGGCGAAACGACCCCTTATCCGGGCACGGCAGCCCTGCTGCCCGTACTGGGTACGGCGCTGGTGATCGGCGCAGGCTGTGCGTCGCCCCGACTGGGTGTCGGACGCGGATTGTCGCTGCGGCCGATGCGCGCGCTCGGACGCCTGTCGTACTCCTGGTACCTGTGGCACTGGCCCCTGCTGATCCTCACGCCGGCATTCCTCGACCGCGACCTCGGGGTGGTCGGTCGTCTGGCTGTGGTGACGCTCGCCGCCGGGCTCGCCGCGCTCACGCTGACGGCGGTGGAGAACCCCCTCCGGTTTGCACTCCCCCTGCGCCGCTCGGCTTCCCGCAGTCTCGGTGTCGGGGCAGCGATCACCGCGCTCAGCGTCTGCGTGTGTCTGGTGCTGCTGGTGCTGCGGCCGGTTCCGGTCGGCCACGGGGAGGCCGCCGCGGCGCTGACGGTCTCTGCGCCGACGCAGGATCCGGCGCCCACGGCCGACCCGCACGATGGTGCCGTACGGGAACTGACCGCACAGGTTCAGGCCGCGGTCGCGGCGACGGCGGGACCGGCTGCCGTCCCGTCGAACCTGTCCCCGTCACTGGCCGATGCGCCGTCCGGCAAGCCGGATGTGTTCCTCAACGGCTGTGTGCGCTCGTGGCTGGAGGTCGGACAGGACGAGTGCGCGTCGGGTGACATCACGTCACCGATCACGGTGGCGCTGGTAGGTGACTCGCACGCCGCGATGTGGGCTCCGGCGTTCGAATCGGTTGCCGTGGAACGGCGGTGGCGGCTGGAAACCCTGGGCAAGGTCACCTGTCCACTGCTGGACCTGTCGTTGACGAGCCCGTACCTGGGGCGCGAGTACACCGAGTGCGAGCAGTGGCGCGGGGAGATCGTCTCGCGGTTGCAGGAGGAGAGACCACAACTCGTCGTGCTGAGCATGTCTCGCCGATACGGCGGCGACTTCGGTTTCACCACGTACGGCCCGGAGTGGCAGGACAGCCTGACCCGCATGGTTGCCCAACTCCGGGCGACCGGCGCGAAGGTCCTCGTCCTCGGCCCGGTGCCGGATCCGCACGCGGTGGTGCCGACGTGCCTGTCCGAGCACATCGACGATGCGACGGCCTGCGCACCGGAGCGGTCGATGGCACTGAACGCTGCCGGCGTCGCCGCCGAGGCCGCGGCCACTGCTGCCGGCGGCGGGGAGTATGCCGACCTCACCGAGCTGTTCTGCACCGCCGAGA
Source organism: Rhodococcus sp. CX (assembly GCF_015865005.1). NCBI lineage: Bacteria > Bacillati > Actinomycetota > Actinomycetes > Mycobacteriales > Nocardiaceae > Rhodococcus > Rhodococcus sp. CX. The sequence continues at coordinate 909 of NZ_JADZGH010000187.1, read as the reverse complement.
GTTGCCCGGTGATCGTCGGAAACGGCCTGGTGTTCCGCGACGACAACCACCTCACGATCGAGCACGCCCAAGCGTTGGCTCCCGTCGTCGGCGCACTCGCGGACCGGGCTCTGGCCCCGCGCTAGGGTTCCGTCGGATCAGGGCGATCGGCAACGGCGCGGTCGGGTAGGGGCTCGAGCCGGAGTGGTGAACGGCATGGCGCCGTTCGGCCGGGGTGGGCAAACCCGGACCCCTGGGCCGACATCCCGATCGGTGCGGGCGTGGGACTGTCGACCGGCGCCAGGTGGTCTTCGGCTTCGGTCGTCCGTCCAGAGTCGGCCCCTGCGTGTACGCCGTCGAACGACACCGGCAGCGACGGAAGAAGCTGTGGCACCGATTCCGGCGGGGACGGCGCCGACCTCCCCTCCTTCCACGAAAGCGAGCACACTGAGAGGTAGTAAGCACGCCGAGGGACAGCAAGTAAGGCGAGCGGTATGAGTACACAACAGAATTCACATGGCCGGGCCGCACCGGACGAGCCGCACCGTCGGGGCGCGGCGAGCGACCGGAAGTCCACGAACAGCGGCAACGCGACGGCAGCCACCGCACCCCGCACGGGAGTCCGTTCACCGAAGGCGGCGACGAGGACGAAGGCGTCCCCCGAGACGCCTTCGGCGCGAGCCCCCCACAAGGAATCGGCCGGCCCGAGGTCGACCGCACCGCAACGCGGCCAACCGTCAAGGGTAGAACCACCGTCTCGTCGGAAACGAACAGATGTCGCGTCCGGCACGTCGGCTCCGACCACGCGCCGTGCGCGAGAGCGATCCGACAGTGCCGTGCCGCGAAAGCATCCCCAGGCGGAGCCGACCACCACGAATCCGGCCACACGGAAACGTCCCCGAAAGGAGGGGACCCGCCCGCCCGCGCACC
>NZ_JADZGH010000186.1:31811-38505 GCF_015865005.1 Rhodococcus sp. CX | reverse complement strand
GGAATGGACCGTGGCGACCGGTGCGCGCTGGGGCCTGGCCAAGGGACAGCGCGCGGCGGTCGGTCTCGCCGACTTCCCGCAGAACACGTTCGGCACCGCACTCGACCGGCTCCTGCTCGGCGTCGCTGCCGACGAGTCGCAGAGCGAATGGCTTTCGCTTGCACTGCCGTTCGACGACGTGGACAGCAACGACATCGACCGCGCCGGGAGATTCGCCGAGTACATCGACCGGCTGCATTCGGTGCTGCACAGCCTCCGTGGTCCCAAGCCCGCGACCCGGTGGGCCGCGGACCTGGCCCGTGCCGTCGACCTGCTCACCGATGTCGCCCCGGCCGACGGTTGGCAGATCACCCAGGCGCACCGCGAACTGGCCGCCGCCGTCGAGCACAGCGGTGACGCGCAACTGCGTCTGCCCGACGTGCGGGCCATGCTCGCGAGCCGGCTCGCGGGCCGGCCGACGCGGGCGAACTTCCGTACCGGTGAGCTCACCGTCTGCACGATGGTCCCGATGCGGTCGGTGCCGCATCGGGTCGTGGTGCTGCTCGGGCTCGACGACGAGCACTTCCCGCGCGGCACCCACATCGACGGCGACGACGTCACCGCACTCGATCCCGTTGTGGGAGAACGTGATCCGCGCAGCGAGGATCGGCAGTTGCTGCTCGACGCGCTGATGTCCGCCCGCGACCGTGTCCTGCTGTTCCACACCGGCGCCGATCCCGTCACCGGTGCACACCGGCCGCCCGCCGTGCCGCTGAGCGAATTGCGCGATGTCGTCGCCGTCATGACGGGAAGCGAACCGCACAAGGTGGTGAGGCGGCATCCGTTGCAGCCCTTCGATGCCCGCAACTTCCGTGCCGATGCGCCGTTCAGTTTCGACACCGCTGCCCTCGCCGGCGCCCGGGCCGCGGCGCGACCCGATCCCGAACCACCCCGATCGGTCGGGGCGGCGTGTGCGTCGCTGGCTCCGCGCGGCGCCGACGGCGACGTGGACCTCGCCGAACTCGTCGCCTTCCTCACGCACCCGACCCAGGGTTTCCTGCGGCAGCGACTGGGACTGCGCATCCCCGAACTCGACGAGGACATCGCCGACGCTCTCGACATCGAACTCGACGGCCTGGCCCGCTGGGACCTCGGCGAACGCATGCTCGAGGCACGCCTGGCCGGTGTGGATCCCGCCGACTTCCGCGCCGCCGAATGGCGTCGGGGGACCCTGCCTCCGGCCGCGCTGGGCGAGCAGGTTCTCGGTGACGTCACCCGCACCGTCGAGGAACTCGTCGCGACGTGCGGGCCGGTGCACGCCGGGGCCGCCGGCACCGCCGACGTCGTCGTCGACCTCGGCGACGGCCGCCGCCTCACCGGCACCGTCGGCGGCATCCACGGCACGACGATCGCGCGAAGCACCTTCTCGCGCCTGGCTCCGAAACAGCGCATGACGGCGTGGGTCCACCTGCTCGCCGTCGCCGCGTCCGGCCGGCCCGGCACGTGGCAGGCGGTCACCACCGGCCGCGGTCGCTTCCGCACCCCCGCCTGGCGTTCCACCCTCATCGCGCCCGCCGATGCGCGCGATCAGCTGCTGCGGCTGGTGAGCCTGCGCGATCGCGGACTGCACACGCCGCTGCCGATCACCACCTGTGCCTCCGCCGAATACGCGAACCGGCGGTACCGCGGCGACTCGGTCGAGATGGCCCTCGAATCCGCCGCCAAGGAGTTCGGCGGCGCGTTCGGCGACGGCAAGGACCGGAACCTGACCTACCTGTACGGAACGGGAGTGAGCCTGAACGCGTTGACCACCGCCCCGCCGCTCGACGACGAACGCGCCTGGTACGACGACCCGAGCCGCTTCGGAGTGCTCGCCCGGCGGCTGTGGGAACCGTTGCTGGCCTCGGAAACCCAGGGGAGGCCGTGATGACGGCGCCGACCTCGCCGGCGACGGCGTTCGATCTGCTCGGCCCGCTGCCGCGCGGCACCACCGTGCTCGAGGCCAGCGCCGGCACCGGCAAGACCTACGCGATCGTCGGCCTGGCGACCCGGTTCGTCGCCGAGGGCCACGCCGACCTGTCGGACCTGCTGCTCGTGACGTTCAGCCGCGCCGCCACCCAGGAACTGCGCGAACGCACCCGCGAACGGTTCGCGACCGTCGCGGCGGCGCTCGCCGACCCGGACAGTGCGCGGCGCAGCGACGTCGCCCTCGGCGAGATACCGGATCAGCTCGTCGGCGCTGCGCACCGCACCCGGCTGCGTCAGGCCCTGTCGGATTTCGACTCCACCACCATCGCCACCACCCACGGCTTCTGCCAGCGCATGCTCGACGAACTCGGCATCGCCGGGGAACGCGAACCCGACGTGGTGCTCGTCGAGGACGTCGACGACCTGACCACCGAGGTCGTCGCGGATCTGTATCTGCGCACCTACGGCCGGATCCCGAGCCCGCCGATCGGTCTCGCCGAGGCGACCGCCGCCGCCCGCGCCGCGATCTTCGATCCGCAGGCCGATCTCGTCCCGGAGGGCGCCGAGGGCACACCGGCGGGGGAGCGGGTCGCCTTCGCCCGCGCGGTGCGCACCGAGGTCGAACGCCGCAAACGCGCGGCGGGCGTGCGCGACTTCGACGACCAGCTCGCGTTGCTGCACCGGGTACTCGGCGACCCGGACCACGGCGAGGCGGCATGCCGGCGGATCCGGTCGCGGTTCGCGGTGGTGCTCGTCGACGAATTCCAGGACACCGACCCGAAGCAGTGGGAGATCCTGCGCCGCGCCTTCCACGGTCACACCACCCTCGTGCTCGTCGGCGATCCCAAGCAGGCGATCTACGCGTTCCGTGGGGCCGAGGTCCTCAGCTACCTCGAGGCCGTCGCGGTCGCCGACTGTCACCTGGAGCTGACGACCAACTGGCGCAGCGACGGCAACCTGCTCGCGGCGCTGAGGCAGCTGTACGGCGGTGCCGCCCTGGGGGATTCGCGGATCGTCGTGCACCCGGTCGATGCTGCGCGACCGTCCACGCGTCTGACCGGGGCACCCCCGATCCGGTTGCGTTACCTGCCGCGGACCGGCGCCGGACCGTACGGCAGTTCCGGCTTCCCCGCGGTCGGTGCGCTGCGGTCCCGGGTCGCGCGCGACGTCGCCGCGGACATCGTCCGCTTGCTCGACAGCGGCGCCGCCATCGATCACGGTCACGGCCCGCGCCGCATCGAACCGGGCGACATCGCGGTGCTGGTGCGCACCCACACCCAGGTGTCGCTGGTGTACGACGCGCTCGTGCGCACCGGCGTGCCGTGCGTGCTGGCCGGGGGCACCAGCGTGTTCGCGACCCCGGCCGCGCAGGACTGGCTGTGGGTGCTGCAGGCGATCGAACAGCCGCACCGATCCGACCGGGTGCGACTGGCCGCGCTGACCCCGCTGCTCGGATACACCGTCGACGACGTCGACACCCGCGGCGACGAGCTGGTCGCCGAGGTCGGCAGCATGCTGCGCGAACTGGCCGCGGTGTTCGCCCGGTCCGGGTTCGCGGCGTTGTTCGAACAGCTCGCGACGCTGAGCCGGCTCGAAGCGCGGCTGCTCGCGACCGTGTCCGGCGAACGTGCCCTGACCGACGTGCGGCACATCGCGCAGTTGCTCGATCGTGTTGCCGCCGAGGAGTTCCTGGGCCCGGCGGCACTGACCCGGTGGCTCGAGGAGCGCATGCTGGATCCGCGTCCCGGGAGCACCGACCGCAGCCGCCGCCTCGACAGCGACGCCGCGGCCGTGCAGATCCTCACCGTGCACGGCAGCAAGGGGCTCGAATTCCCGGTCGTGTACGTGCCGTTCGGGTGGGACTCGGCGAAACACCCCAATCCCGATCCGTTGCTGCTGCACGAGGACGGCCGCCGCATCCTCGACGTCGGCGGCGAGGGCAGTCCCGGATACGGGCAGCGCCGCGCCCGGCACGACGAGGAGGCGGCCGGGGAGGAACTGCGCCTGCTCTACGTTGCGCTGACCCGCGCACGCAGCCATCTCGCGCTGTGGTGGGCGCCGTCCTTCGGCACCGGGTCGTCGCCGCTGCACCGCATGCTCGCCGGTCGCGTCGACGGCACCGCCGATCTCGTGCCGAACGTGAAGATCCCCGCCGATGCGGTCGTCGCCGAGCAGTTCGCGGCGTGGGCCGAGCGATCCGGCGGGCTGATCGTGACCGAACCGGTCGCGCCCGGCCCGATCGCGGTGCCGACGTGGAGCCCCGAGCGGGATCGCGACGACGCCCTCGCCGCCGCCCGGTTCGACCGGACACTCGACGAATACTGGCGTCGCACATCCTATTCGGCGCTGACCGCCTCCGCACACGAACATCCCGGTGTGGCAAGCGAAGTCGAGACGCCGGACAAGGACGACGAGCCGGAGGAGCCGCCGCTGCCGACCGGTGGACCGGAACCGGTGCCGGGCGTCGCCGGCATCGAGTCGCCGATGAACGGGTTGCCCGGCGGCACCGTGTTCGGCACCCTCGTGCACGCCGTCCTCGAGGTCGTGGACACCGCCGCCGCCGACCTCGACGCCGAACTGCTCGATCGATGCCGCGAGGTGATCGTCGCGCAGCATTCGGACGTCGATCCGGCGGCGCTGGCCGCGGCCCTGACGCCGGTGCTGCACACCCCGCTCGGTGCCCTCGGCACGACCCTCGCCGGGATCGCGCCGTCGGATCGGTTGGCGGAACTGGACTTCGAACTGCCGCTCGCCGGCGGCGACAATCCGGTCTCGACGATCGTGACGCTCGACGCGGTCGGTGCGCTGCTGCGCCGGCACCTGCCCGCCGACGACCCGATGCGGCCCTACGCGGAGCTGGTGCGGACCCTCGAGCCCATTCCGTTGCGCGGCTACCTCACGGGCAGTATCGACGCGGTGCTGCGGGTGTCCGGTGAGCGGGGCGGTCGTTACGTCATCGTCGACTACAAGACGAACCGGCTCGCACCCGACGAGGTGCTGACCACCGAGCACTACACCCGCGACCGTATGGCCGCGGAGATGCTGCGCGCCCACTATCCGATGCAGGCGCTGCTGTATTCGGTTGCGCTGCACCGGTATCTGCGGTGGCGACTGCCCGGCTACGATCCGGCCGTGCACCTCGGGGGAGCGCAGTATCTGTTCGTGCGCGGCATGGTCGGGCCGGATACGCCGACGGGAGTCGGCGTGTTCGACTGGACGCCCCCGGCCGCCCTCGTCACCGAACTGTCCGACCTGCTCGCCGGAAAGGCCCAACCGTGATCGATATCCTGGTGGCCCAGCGCGGCAAAGGCGCCCTGCGCGCGTTCAACGAGGCCGGGGTGCTCGCCGCCGCCGACGTCCACGTCGCGCTGCGACTGGCGAGCCTCGGCGCCGAACCCGACGAAGACGTGCACCTGGCCACCGCGCTGGCCGTGCGGGCCGTGCGGTCCGGGTCCGTGTGCCTGGACCTGACCCGGTTGCGGGACGTCGGCGTCGACGAGAACGCCGAGGTGGACCCGGCCACGCTGCCCTGGCCGGACGACGACGCCGTGATCGCGGCCCTGCGGCGCAGCCCCCTGATCACCGGATCCCCGACCGGGCCCTTGCGCCCGCTGCGGCTCGTCGAGACCGACGCGGGGCCGCTGCTGTACCTGGACCGCTACTTCCGGCAGGAGCAGACCGTGCGGCGGGCGCTGGATGCGCGATCCCGCGACTACCCGGACGTCGACGAGGACCTGCTGGTGCGGCGGCTCGACGAACTGTTCCGTGACCCGGCAGACCCGTCCCGGCCGTCGTCGGCACCGGACCGTCAGCGAGTGGCCGCCGCGCTCGCCGCCACCCACTGGACCACCGTCATCGCCGGTGGACCCGGCACCGGCAAGACGCACACCGTCGCGCGGATCCTCGCGCTGCTCACCTCGCTGCACGGGCCCGGCGTGCGGATCGGTCTGGCGGCCCCGACCGGCAAGGCCGCGGCACGGCTGCAGGAATCGGTGCGCGACCAGGCCGGGCCGCTCGGGCTCGCACCCGACGTCACCGCCATGACGTTGCACCGCATGCTCGGCTGGCAGCGGGGACGCACCCGCTTCCGCTACCACGCCGGCAACCACCTGCCGTTCGACGCGATCGTCGTCGACGAAACCTCCATGGTGTCGCTGACGATGATGAGCTGCCTGCTCGAAGCGGTCCGCCCCGACACGAGGCTCGTGCTCGTCGGCGACCCGGACCAGCTCACGTCCGTCGACGCCGGTGCGGTCCTCGCGGATCTGGTGGCGCGGCCCGTCACCGGCACACCGAACCCCGTGTTCGTGAACATCGCCGCCCGCGACCTGACCGCCGTCACCGACGATCCGGCCGAAACCGCCTTCGGAGCCGGCGAGCGGGAACGACTGCGCGGCAGCGTGGTTCGCCTCAGCCGCGGCAGGCGGTTCGGTGGGGACATCGCCCGGCTCGCGGTCGCGGTGCGCGACGGTGACGACGACGAGACGATGCGCATCCTGCTCAGCGGCGTGCCCGAGGTGACCTTCCACGCCCCCGGCGACCTGACCGCCCTGCACGACGACGTGGTCCGCTCCGCCGAGGAGGTCACCGCGGCGGCGGTCGCGGGGGACGCCCACACTGCGCTGGCCCGATTCGAGACGCACCGGCTGCTGTGCGCGCACCGCGACGGCCCGTACGGCGTGCAGCACTGGACGCGGCAGGCGATGGAATGGATCGGGGCGTCCTCCGGGCGTCGCCTCGACCCCGA
>NZ_JADZGH010000186.1:30827-31801 GCF_015865005.1 Rhodococcus sp. CX | reverse complement strand
GGTCGTGGTGCGCCGTGAGGACGACGCGCTGGTCGCGGCGTTCGCGCGCGGCAAGGACCCGTTCCTGCTGCATCCGAGTCACCTGTCGGCGGTGCAGACGGTGTATGCCATGACCATCCACCGCAGCCAGGGCAGCCAGTACGACACCGTGTCGGTGGTGCTGCCCGACGAGACGTCGTCGCTGCTGACGCGGGAGTTGCTGTACACCGCCATCACCCGCGCCCGGAAACGCGTGCGCATCATCGGCACCGAGGCCGCCGTGCGCGCCGGAGTGGGACGCCAGGTGCTGCGCGCGAGCGGGTTGCGTCGCACTCTCCTCACCGAGAGCTGACCGTCGCGAAGACCTGGCTCACGCCGACGGATTGGGGCGCACGAACCGTTCGTCGATCTCGTCGACCGACCGCGCACCCGTCAGCGCCATGGTGAGGTCGAACTCGGCGATCACGTTGCGGATCACCTCCTCGACCCCGCGCTGCCCCGCGAGCGCCAGCCCGTACATGTAGGGCCGGCCGAGCAGCACCGCGTCGGCGCCGAGCGCGAGCGCGACGAATACGTCTGCGCCGCTTCGGATTCCGCTGTCCAGCAGGAGAGTCGGTCCCCGCCCGACCGCGGCCCGGATGTCGAGGAGCGCATCGAGCGAGGCGAGCGAACCGTCGATCTGGCGGCCGCCGTGATTCGACACCACGATCGCGTCCACACCGAGATCGACGGCGCGGCGCGCATCGTCGGGATGCAGAATCCCCTTGAGCACCACCGGCAACCGGGTGCGGTCGCGCAGCGTCGCCAGATGATCCCAGCTCAGGCCCGGATTGGAGTAGATCTCGAGGAACGTTTCCGCGGCGGCACGCGGCACGGGGGAGCGCAGGTTGTCGAGGAACCGGCCCGGATGGTTCCGGGTCATCGCCAGCAGCGTGCGGATCGCACCCCACGTGATGTCGGGCCGCTCCGCGACCGTCTCGCGTGCCGCGTCGATC
>NZ_JADZGH010000186.1:25872-30817 GCF_015865005.1 Rhodococcus sp. CX | reverse complement strand
GCCGCCGCACGATATCGCGGAAACGCGGATCGGACGTGTACTGGGCGATGCCCTCGCCACGCGCGAACGGCAGCGAACCGAGATTCAGATCCTGCGGACGCCACCCCAGCACGGTCGTGTCGAGGGTGACGACGACGGCCTCCGCGCCGATCGTCTCGGCCCGGTGCAGCAGGCTGTCGACGAGGTCCTCGTCCGAGCTCCAGTACAGCTGGAACCACCGCGGTGCGTCGCCCATCGCGGCGGCGCAGTCCTCCATCGGCGTGCAGCCCTGGTTGGAGAAGATGTACGGCACCCCTGTCGCCGCGGCGGCCCGCGCGATCGCCAGGTCGCTGTCGGGGGCCATCAACGCGCCCGCACCGACGGGCGCGAGCAGCAGAGGCGACGACAACGCGGTGTTCACCACCGTGGTGCCGAGATTCCGTTCGGTGACGCCGTGCGCCATGCGCGGCACGATCGCCCACCGGTCGAACGCGCGACGGTTGTTGCGCATCGTCCGGCCCTCACCGGCACCTCCCGCGACGTACGCCCAGGCACGCTTCGAACTGGCCCGGCGCGCGGCGCGCTCCAGATCGGCGAAGTTCGTCGGGGCCGCGGGCCGGCGGCCGAGCGCCCCGTCGCGGTAGACGACACCCTGACGTTCCCGGCCGGGGCCTGCGGCGGGGGAGGCGGCGATTTCGGTCACGGGTTCTCCTCTCGGGGCGCACACACATCGACGACGGTAGCCGCGACCCGTGGGCGGCAGGTCGTTTACCGGGAAGGCAGCAGCGCGCGCACCGCGTCGATGGTGTCCGCGTCGGCGGCGTCCTTGTCCGGCCGGTACCGCAGCACCCGCGCGAACCGCAGGGCCACCCCGCCGGGATAGCGCGGGCTGATCTGCACCCCGTCGAGCTCGATCTCGACGACCAGCTCGGGACGCAGGTAGACGGTGTGCGCGTCGCGGGTACGTTCGCGGCGCGGAAACTCCTCGGTCTGCCAGCGCAGCAGCTCGTCGGTCAGACCCTTGAACGTCTTGCCCACCATGATCGGTTCGCCGCCGTCGGGGTCGCGGGCGCCCAGATGCAGGTTCGACAGGAATCCGGTGCGCCGGCCGTAGCCCCACTCGGCGCCGAGTACCACCAGGTCCAGGGTGTGTTCGGGTTTGACCTTGAGCCAGGTGCGGCCACGCCGTCCGGCCGCGTACGGGTCGGTGAGGGACTTGACCATCACACCCTCGTGGCCGTCGGCCAGGGCAGCGTCGAAGTGCGCTGCTGCCGCGTCCGGATCGGGCTCGATCAGGGACGGGATCCGGTACGGTGCTGCGACCGTGTCGAGGGCGGCGATCCGGTCCGTGAGCGGGGCGTCGAGCAGATCGGTGCCGTCCAGATGCAGGCAGTCGAAGAAGTACGGGTGCAGCAGCAGGTCGTGGGCGCTCGCCGCGCCGAACCGGCTCATCGTCTCCTGGAACGGGCGCGGTCGTCCGCTGTCGGTGAGTGCCAGGGTTTCGCCGTCGAGCACGACACTCGAACACGGCAGCGCCGCAACCAGTTCGACGAGCTCGGGCACGCTCGACGTGATGTCGCGCAACGTGCGGGTGTAGACGCGGACGTCGTCGCCGTGCCGGTGCACCTGGATGCGGGCGCCGTCGAGTTTGTACTCGACGCTCACCGCCGGGCCGAGCTGGGTGAGCGCCTCGGCGAGCGACCCGGCGGGGGACGCGAGCATCGGCCGGACCGGCCGTCCTACCTCGAGCCGGAACACGCCCAGCGCCTCCACACCGCCCGCGAGCGCGGCCGCCGCGGTCGCGGGGAGGCGGCCCGACAACATGAACGCGCGGCGCGCCGCCTCGACCGGTACCGACGAGGCCGCGGCGACGGCGTCGGTCATCACCCCTTCGAGCGCGCCCTGCCGCAGATCTCCGGTGAGCAGGCGGACCAGGAACTGCTGCTCTTCCGCGGTCGCGGCACCGAACAAGGAGGTCAGCAGCGTGCGGCGGCGTTCCGTGGAGCCCGCGCCGGTAGTCGCGGCGAGGGTGGTGAAGGTCGCGTCGACGTCACCGACCGAGAGGGTCGGCTCGGGTGCCGGGTCGATCTGCAGGCCGGTGAGGGTGCGCCACCCGACGCCGATCCGGCCCTGCCGCACCTCGCCCGACAGCCACGCGACGACCGGTTCCACCTCGTCCGGGTCCAGGTCGGCGAGCAGCTCCCGCAGCAGCGCGACCTTCTCCCGCCGTGAGCGGGTGGCACCCACGGCGTCCGACACGGCGACGATCCGGGACACACGCACAGTCCGACGGTAGCCGCGTCCGGGCGGTGGGGACCGATATTCGCTCCGGACGGACGACGGTGCCCTCTCCGGGAGGCGCGGGTTTCCAAAGCGTCGCAGCGGTGGGATCCTCGGAATCGGTGAGGGCGGTGGACTGGTTCGATGCGGACGGTTACACGTGGGGCCGGCTGTTCTTCACACGGGGACTCGCGGCCCTGTACTTCGTCGCGTTCCTGGGGGCGTTCAACCAGTTCCGGGCGCTGCTCGGGTCCGATGGGCTGCTCCCCATCCCGGACTTCGTGCGGGCGGTGCCGTTCCGGCGGTCGCCGAGCCTGTTCCATTGGCACTATTCGGACCGGTTCTACGCCGCGGTCGCGGCGACCGGGACGGTGCTCGCCGCCGCCACGGTCCTCGGGGTCACGGACCTGCTGCCGCTGCCGTTGACGATGCTCGTGTGGTTCGTCCTGTGGGCGCTGTACCTGTCCATCGTCAACGTGGGGCAGGTGTGGTACTCGTTCGGCTGGGAATCGTTGCTGCTCGAAGCGGGTGTGCTCGCGATCTTCCTGGGCAATGCGGAGATCGCGCCGCCGTTCGTCGTGCTGATCCTGCTGCGGTGGCTGCTGTTCCGCCTCGAGTTCGGAGCGGGTCTGATCAAGATGCGCGGCGACCGCTGCTGGCGGGACCTGACGTGCCTGTACTACCACCACGAGACCCAGCCGATGCCCGGCCCGTTCAGCTGGTACTTCCATCGCCTGCCGCGACCGCTGCACAAGGTGGAGGTTCTCGGCAACCACTTCACGCAGCTCGTCGTGCCGTTCGGGTTGTTCCTGCCGCAACCGGTCGCCTGGATCGCCGCCGGGATCATGATCGTCACCCAGTTGTGGCTGGTGGCCAGCGGCAACTTCTCGTGGTTGAACTGGATGGCGATCATCCTTGGGTTGTCCGTGATACCGAATACGGCCTATGACCTGGTGTTGCCTTTCGGCGCCCCCGGCGGCCACAAGGACACACCAGCGGCCTTCACTGCGGCCGCATTGGCCCTGGCCGCCGTGGTGGTGGTGCTGAGCTACCAGCCGATCCGGAACATGGCGTCGGGCAAGCAGAAGATGAACGCCAGCTTCAACAAGTGGCATTTCGTCAACACCTACGGCGCGTTCGGCAGCGTGACGCGGGTGCGACGCGAGGTCGTCGTCGAAGGCACCTCCGATGCGACGATCGGCCCCGACACGGAATGGAAGGAATACGAATTCAAGGGCAAGCCGGGCGACCTGCGGCGCCGACCCCGCCAGTTCGCGCCCTACCATCTGAGGCTGGACTGGCTCATGTGGTTCGCCGGGATCTCCCGGGACTACGCGGCCGCCTGGTTCCCACAGCTCATGGCGAAACTGCTCAGCAACGACAAGCACGTTCTGAAGCTGCTGCGGCACAACCCGTTCCCGGACGAACCGCCGCGCTTCGTGCGCGCCCGCCTGTACCGGTACCGGTTCACCACCCGCGCGCAGCGGCGTGCGACGGGTGAGTGGTGGGAGCGGAGCCTGATCGGCGAGTTCTTCTACCCGGCCGAGCTCGTCGACCGATGAGTTTTCCCGCGCCGGGGGGTCTGTGTAGGCGACGATGGAAACCCGAGACGAGGAGAAACCGATGCCCGCGATCACCCCGTGGCTGTGGTTCGACATGAACGCGCAGGAAGCAGCCGAGTACTACATCACGGTGTTCCCCAATTCGCGCATTCTGAAGGTCACCCCCTATCCCGAGGACTCACCGGTTCCGGCGGGCACCGCCCTGACCGTCGAGTTCGAACTCGACGGCACCCGGTTCAGCGGGCTCAACGGCGGTCCCCAGTTCCGGTTCAACGAGGCCGTGTCGTTCGCGATCGACTGCGCCGACCAGGACGAGGTGGACCACTACTGGGACGCCCTCACCGCCGACGGCGGCGAGGAATCGCAGTGCGGATGGCTGAAGGACAGGTTCGGGGTGTCCTGGCAGGTGGTGCCGCGCAGGCTCGGGGAACTGATGTCCGACCCGGATCTGGGAGTCGTGCAGCGGGTCAGCGACGCGCTGATGAAGATGCACAAGATCGAGGTGCCGGTGCTCGAGGAGGCGGCGCGCGGCTGAACGTGCCGGGTGTCATCCGGGCCGGGTGTCGTGCGGGAGGACAGGAAACGGGGTGGCCGGATGGACTCCGACGAGGTGTGGGACGCGATCGACGACCAACGTCGACGCACGGCCGACCTGCTCGAACAGCTTTCCGACGACGAGTGGTCGCACCCGTCGTTGTGCGAGGGCTGGACCGTGCGCGACGTCGCCGCCCACCTGACGCTGCAGCAGATCACGCTCGGTCAGGCGATCCGGATGGCGCTGCGGCATCCCGGCAGTGTCAACACGATGATCCGCGAATCCGCCCGCAGCCGCGCCTCGTCACCGCCCGAACGGCTGGTCGCGGACATCCGGGCCACGATCGGCTCGCGCCGGCACAACATCGGCCTCACCGAGCTCGAGGCACTGATCGACATCCTCGTCCACAGCCAGGACATCGCGGTGCCGCTGCAGCGGGACCTCCCGATGCCGACCGCGGCGGCGGCCACCGCGGCGGATCGGGTCTGGTCCTCGCGTGGAACGAGCAAGAGCCGGGTCTTCGAGTCTGTTCCGCTCGACGGATTCCGCTTCATCGCAACCGATGTCGACTGGTCGGTCGGCGAGGGTC
>NZ_JADZGH010000186.1:25561-25862 GCF_015865005.1 Rhodococcus sp. CX | reverse complement strand
GGCGCGCGGCACTGTCGCGTCTGAGCGGGGAGGGGGCAGAGGCGTTGCGTGGGCAGTCGATGCCTTCCTGACGGCCTCCCGGGTGTGCGAAACCCCATCGCGTCGCTCACTGCGAACCGAGCGGCCCGGCCGGTACGTTGCGCTTCATGACCACGCGCGCCCAGCGGCTCGACGAACTGCCGTTCACCCGCAGACACACCAGGCTGGTGCTCGGCTCCGGCATCGGCTGGGCGCTCGACGCGATGGACGTCGGGCTCATCTCGTTCGTGATGGCCGCCCTCGCCGTGCAATGGAACCTCAG
>NZ_JADZGH010000186.1:17681-25424 GCF_015865005.1 Rhodococcus sp. CX | reverse complement strand
TGTTCGCGACCACGCTGCTCGTCTACGGCCTGGCGACCGGTGCGTCGGCGCTGGCCGGATCGGTCGCGGTGCTGCTGGTGCTGCGGTTCGTCGTCGGACTCGGATTGGGGGCGGAACTTCCGGTCGCATCGACGCTGGTCAGCGAGTACGCGCCGCGCAAGGTGCGGGGTCGCGTGGTGGTGGCGCTCGAAGCGTTCTGGGCGGTCGGCTGGATCATGGCCGCGCTGATCGGCTACTTCGTCGTGCCGATCAACGACGACGGCTGGCGCTGGGCACTGCTCGCCGGTGTCGTCCCGACGTTGTACGCCGTCGTGGTGCGGTTGGGCCTTCCCGAATCGGTGCGGTTCCTCGAGCGGAAGGGTCGATTCGCCGAGGCCGAATCCGCGGTACGGGCATTCGAGCGGTCGGCGGGCGTCGCCGTCGCCACGCCCCCGATCGACGAACCGGTTGTGGAGCCGACACCCGTCGTCGCGGAATCCATCTGGTCCCCGCGGTTGCGGGCGCGCACCGCGGCACTGTGGATCGTGTGGTTCGGCATCAACCTGTCGTACTACGGCGCGTTCATCTGGCTGCCCAGCCTGCTCGTCAATCAGGGCTTCGACCTGGTCAAGTCGTTCGAATACACCCTGATCATCACGCTCGCGCAGCTACCCGGCTACGCGGTCGCGGCCTGGCTGATCGAAGTGTGGGGCCGCCGCGCGACCCTCGCGACGTTCCTCGTCGGCTCGGCGGTCGCGGCGGGACTGTTCGGGCTCGCGGACACTCCGACCACGATCGTCGCGGCGGGAATGATGCTGTCGTTCTTCAACCTCGGCGCGTGGGGCGCGTTGTATGCGATCGGGCCGGAGCTGTATCCGACGTCGGTGCGCGGGGCCGGCACCGGCGCCGCCGCGGCGTTCGGCCGGATCGCGTCGATCCTCGCGCCGCTCATGGTGCCGTGGCTGCTGCACGGCGGGAACGGGCTCGTGTTCGGGGTGTTCGCGGCCGCGTTCGCCGTCGCCGCGGTCGCGGCCTACACCCTGCCGGAGCGGGCGGGGACCGTGCTCGACGCCTGACCGTCGGCGGTGTGCGCTCCGCGCGTCCGAGCGAATGTATCGCTCGTCTCCTTCGATCGATCGAATGTACCGCTCGCTCGGAAAAGGTAGGGGGACGCGGCGACGTCAGTTGTCGACGAACACGATGTCGAGCGCGGCGATCTCCTCGGGATCGACCACCACGTCGATCGCTGCGACCCGGCCGTCGTCGATGGTGAAGACGAACACGGACCGCGGGATGCCGCCGGGTGCCCAGGCCGCGCCGGGCATGCCGTCGACGAGGACGGTCTGCGCCTTCCGGGCGCGTCCGGAGAACGCGGTGGCCACCGCCTTGGCCCCGACCAGTTCGCGTTCGAGCAGGGGCGCCCCGGCCGCGGCGGCGTGGTGCGCGGCGGCGACCGCGGCGTCGTCGGCGTGCAGGCGCACCTCGGGGTCGAGCAGCGTCAGCAGGTCGTCGAACCGGCCTTCCCGGGAGGCGGCGAGGAACGCGTCGACGACCTGCCGGCGACGCGACAGGTCCGATGGGGTGAGGGTCGCGCCCTGGACCCGGCGTCGCGCGCGGCTGGCGAGCTGCCGGGTCGCGGCCGGGGCCCGGTCGACGATCGGGGCGATCTCGTCGAACGGCACACCGAACATGTCGTGCAGCACGAACGCGAGCCGTTCCGCCGGGCTGAGGGTGTCGAGGACGACGAGCATCGCGACTCCGACGGAATCGGCAAGGACCGCTTCGTGTTCCGGCCCGGTTGCAGGCTGGGGGAGTGCGGGCTCCCGGGGGTGATCGGGATCGTCGAGGGAGACCTCGGATCGTGATCGGCGGGCCCGCAACTGATCCAGGCATACACGGCTCACGACGGTGGTCAGCCAGCCGGCGAGGTTGGCGACTTCACTGGTGTCGGAACGGCTCAGCCGCAGCCACGTTTCCTGCAGTGCGTCGTCGGCGTCCGCCCCGGAGCCCAGCATGCGGAAGGCGACGGACCACAGGTGGGTTCGGTGGGTCTCGAACTGCCGCGCCAGGAAATCCTCGTCGCTCATCTGTCACATCCTTCCGCCCTGCTCCGTCGATGTAGTGACGAACCGGAACAACCCG
This sequence comes from Rhodococcus sp. CX, assembly GCF_015865005.1. NCBI lineage: Bacteria > Bacillati > Actinomycetota > Actinomycetes > Mycobacteriales > Nocardiaceae > Rhodococcus > Rhodococcus sp. CX. The sequence continues at coordinate 23,303 of NZ_JADZGH010000186.1, read as the reverse complement.
ATGTGACAAGGAGCGAACCGATGCAGGCTCGGATGAAGAACCCGGTGATGGTCCTGCCCGCGGCGATGCAGGCGATCCACGCGCTCGGACAGTCCACCGACGACGTCGACATTCCCGTGAAGACGTTGCATCTGATGCACCTGCGGGCCAGTCAGATCAACGGCTGCGGCGTGTGTGTCGATCTGCACCCGCGGCTCGCGTTGAAGGACGGCGAGACGGCCGAGCGGCTGTTCGCGGTGGCCGCCTGGCGCGAATCCCCGTACTTCACGGACGAGGAACGCGCGGCGCTGGCGCTGACCGAGGCGGTCACCCGGCTCGCGGACCGGCCGGACCCGGTTCCCGACGAGGTGTGGGACGCGGCCGCCGATCTCTACACCGAGGAGCAGCTCGCGGCGCTGATCGTGCAGATCGCGACGATCAACGTCTGGAATCGGATCAATGCCTCGGTGAAGCAGGTGGCGGGAGCGGCAGTGCTGTGAGGGACGGTTGCCGGCCCTCGACATAATCTGGAATAATTCCAAATTATGAACGTCCAGAGGAACTCGGTCACGATCCGCCCCCTGGTCCTCGGCGGGTTGCGACCCCTGTACCGGCAGATGCGTCACAACCGCGTGCGGACCGTCCGTTTCGAGCACGACGCCGACGTCGCGCGCTTCGACGTCTGCCTGACCGACGGGCACGCGGGCGCGGCACTCGAGATCCGCTCGCCCCGGCTTCCGGGACCGCTCACGCTCGCGCTCGGCACCAACTTCCGGGCCGAACCCGCGCTCGACCCCGACGTCTGCCGGGCCCTGTGCGCGGTGCTGAAGCCCGGAGAACCCGCCTCGGCGGCCACCGTCGTGCGGTTCCTGCAGGACGTGGTCGCGCAGGCACCCGCGGTGCTCTCCCGCACCGAGCCGTGCGCGGCCTGCGCCTGACGGCCGCAGACGAAACAACGCATCCGCGAACCGAAACGGTCCGCGGATGCGTTGGGGTGCAACCGATCAGAGGCCGGGGCGCTTACCGATCGTCAGCGTGACCTCGCCGGTACCGGCGAAGAAGTCGTTGCCCTTGTCGTCGACGACGATGAAGGCCGGGAAGTCCTCGACCTCGATCTTCCAGACCGCCTCCATGCCGAGTTCCTCGTACTCGACGACCTCGACGCTCTTGATGCAGTCCAGCGCCAGGCGGGCGGCCGGGCCGCCGATCGAGCCGAGGTAGAAGCCGCCGTGCTTCTCGCACGCGTCGGTGACCTGCTTGGAGCGGTTGCCCTTCGCGAGCATCACCATCGAGCCACCCGCGGCCTGGAACTGCTCGACGTACGAGTCCATGCGACCCGCCGTGGTCGGGCCGAACGAGCCGGACGCCAGGCCGTCGGGGGTCTTGGCCGGACCCGCGTAGTAGACCGGGTGGTCGCGCAGGTACTGCGGCATCTCCTCGCCGGCGTCGAGCCGTTCCTTGATCTTGGCGTGCGCGATGTCGCGGGCGACGACCAGCGGTCCGGTCAGCGACAGCCGGGTCTTGACCGGGTGCTTGGACAGCTCGGCCAGGATCTCCGGCATCGGCCGGGTCAGATCGATCTTGACGGCGGCACCCTTGCCGGTGCCGGACACGCCGTCGGTCTCGGCATCGAGGCGCTCGTCGGTGATCTCCGGCAGGAACCGGCCCGGGTTGAATTCGAGCTGCTCGAGGAACACGCCCTCGGGGGTGATCTTCGCCTTCGCCTGGCGGTCCGCCGAGCAGGACACGGCGATCGCGACGGGCAGCGACGCGCCGTGGCGGGGGAGGCGGATCACGCGGACGTCGTGGCAGAAGTACTTGCCGCCGAACTGCGCGCCGATGCCGATCTTCTGGGTGAGCTCGAAGACCTTCTTCTCGAGCTCGTGGTCGCGGAAGCCGCGGCCGGTGATCGCGCCCTCGGTGGGCAGCTCGTCCAGGTAGTGCGCCGACGCGTACTTCGCGGTCTTGAGCGCGAACTCGGCGGACGTGCCACCGACGACGATCGCGAGGTGGTACGGCGGGCACGCGGCGGTGCCGAGCGAGCGGATCTTGGCCTCGAGGAACTGCATCATCGAGTCCGGATTCAGGATGGCCTTCGTCTCCTGGTACAGGTACGACTTGTTGGCCGATCCGCCGCCCTTGGCCATGAACAGGAACTTGTAGGAGTTCTCGTGGCCCTTCGCGGTGTCCGCGTACAGCTCGATCTGGGCGGGCAGGTTGTTGCCCGTGTTCTTCTCGTCCCACATGGTCAGGGGAGCGTTCTGCGAGTAGCGCAGGTTCAGCTTCGTGTACGCGTCGTACACGCCGCGCGCGATCGACTCCTCGTCGTCGCCGGGGGTGAGCACGTGCTGGCCGCGCTTGCCCATGACGATGGCGGTGCCGGTGTCCTGGCACATCGGGAGCACGCCGGCCGCGGCGATGTTCGCGTTCTTCAGGAGATCCAGGGCCACGAACTTGTCGTTGTTCGACGCTTCCGGGTCCTCGAGGATGCTGGCGAGCTGCTTCAGGTGATCCGTGCGCAGGTAGTGGGAAATATCGTGCAGCGCGGTCTCGGTGAGCAGGCGGAGAGCCTCGGGTTCGACCTTCAGGAAGGTGCGGCCGTCGGGTCCTTCGACGGTGGACACCCCCTCACTGGTCAGCAGCCGGTATTCGGTGGGGTCTTCCCCGATGGGCAGCAGGTCCTCGTAGAGGAAGTCGGCCATGATTTCTCCTGGAGAGGGGCTGGGTTCGGCTAACAGGCTAGCGGCGACGACGCAAGACCTTGACAACGGGGCGTGTGACCCAGACGATTCCCGATCGCGAAGTGACGTGCGTCACCTGCGGTTTTCCGGCTCTCGGTGACGGGTGGTACCCCGTTGCAGTGATGTGCGTCATGCCGCGACGGGCCCGCGATCCGTACACTGGAGGGGATGCTTCTCGCGAATATGCCCGGCGGAGTCGCCGCGGGTCTCGTACGCCTCCACCGCGCTCACGCGTGGCTCGACGTTCTCGTCGTCGTCGCCGTGCTCGTCGCCACCAACATGGTGGCCCACTTCACCACCGTGTGGGCGTCCATCGCGACCGTGCCCATCGCCGCGCTCGTGCTCGTCGCGATGATGCGGCACCGCGGAATGCGCTGGTCGGAACTCGGACTGTCGCCCCGGCACTGGAAGCGCGGGACGCTCTACTCGCTCGGGGCCATCGGGCTCGTCGTCGGCGTCGTCGCCGTCGGTATCGCGCTGCCGTTCACCCGGCAGTTCTTCCTGTCCGAGCGGTACGCGACCATCTCCGGTGCCCTCGTCGCATCGATGATCGTGATTCCGCTGCAGACGGTGATCCCGGAAGAACTCGCCTTCCGCGGCGTCCTGCACGGCGCGCTCGAACGCGCGTGGGGCGCCCGCGGCGTCTTCGCCGCCGGCTCGCTGCTGTTCGGCCTGTGGCACATCGCGTCGTCGCTCGGCCTCACCTCCGGGAACGCGGGCCTGAGCGCAGTGCTCGGCGGTGGCGTGTGGGGGCAGGTCCTCGGCATCGCGGGCGCCGTCGTCGCGACCGCGGCCGCCGGATTCGTCTTCACCTGGCTGCGTCGTCGCAGCGGCAGCATCCTCGCCCCGATCGCGCTGCACTGGTCGCTCAACGGCGTCGGTGCGCTCGCGGCCGCGCTGGTGTGGCACGTGACCGTGGCCTGATCGGCACCGAAGTCTCCCGCATTCGCCGATAATTTCTCTTCAGGACTGTGTCCGGACGGGGTCACCGGCTCCGACGTATCCGATGCAGCACCCATCCGGGGTGCCACGGAGGAGGAACGGCCATGAAATTCATGATCCAGAGTTACGGGACCCAGCAGGACTACGACGGCATGGCGGGCAAGAGCACGGGGACGCCCGCATGGTCGCAGGAGGACTTCGCGGCCATGGCCGAGTTCATGACCAAGTTCAATGCCGAACTCGAGGCCTCCGGCGAACTCGTCGAGACCCGGGGACTGGCCGCGCCCGTCCACACCCGGCGCGTCGGGCCCGGCGCGCTCGTGACCGACGGGCCGTACGCCGAGTCCGAGGAAGTGCTCGCCGGTTACTGGATCGTCGAGTGCGACAGCTTCGACCGCGCCACCGAGATCGCGCTCCGGCTCGCCGAGTGCCCGGCGCCGCCGCATGTCCGTGCCGCCGCCTACGCCGACGTCCGTCCCATCGACGAAGGCGTGCCCCCGGAACCCGAACCGTAGACATGCACGACACCGCGCTCGAGGACGTGCTGCGCAACGAAGCGCCGCGCGTCCTCGGTGCGGTCGTCCGGCGTTACGGGCGCTTCGACCTGGCCGAGGACGCGGTGCAGGAAGCGCTGCTGGCGGCCGCGACCGGATGGCCGCGCTCGGGGCTTCCGGACGATCCGGGGGCGTGGCTCGTCACCGTCGCATCACGACGGTTGACCGACCTGCTGCGCAGCGAGCAGGCGCGGCGGCGCCGCGAGGATGTCGTCACGCAATGGACACCGTCCGATCGATGGCGAGCACCCGCGGCGGATGCGGACGTCCCCTCCGACGACACGCTCGTGCTGCTGTTCCTGTGCTGCCACCCGTCGCTGACGCCCGCATCCCAGGTCGCGCTCGCGTTGCGGGCCGTCGGCGGCCTGACCACCGCGGAGATCGCGCGGGCGTTCCTGACCTCCGAGGACACGATGGCCCGCCGGATCAGCCGCGCGAAGAAACGTATCGAGGACAGCGGCGAGCCGTTCCGGATGCCCGCGGCCGACGGATACGCCGAGCGACTCGCAGCGGTGCTGCACGTGCTGTACCTGATCTTCACGGAGGGCTACGCCGCGACCTCGGGCACGGACCTCGTCCGCCACGACCTGTCGTCGGAGGCGATCCGGCTGGCCCGCATCGTCCACAGGGTGCTCCCGTCCGACCCCGAGGTGGCGGGACTGCTGGCATTGATGCTTCTGACGGACGCGCGGCGCGGCGCGCGGGTGTCCGCCGACGGAGCGTTGATCCCGCTGGACGCGCAGGACCGCTCGCTGTGGGATCGCGACGCCGTCGCCGAGGGCACGGCACTGGTTGCCGGGGCACTTCGTTCTGGGGCACTTCGCCGCCGCGAAGCCGGCCCGTACCAGCTCCAGGCCGCGATCGCCGCGGTGCACGATCGTGCGTCTCGTGCGGAGGAGACGGACTGGCCGCAGATCGTGCGGCTCTACGAACTGCTGCTGCGGATGTCGGACAACCCCGTCGTCGCGCTCAATCACGCCGTCGCCGTCGCGATGGCACGCGGTCCCGAGGATGGGCTCGACCTCCTCGCGCGGCTCGCTGCTGACGACCGTGTCGCGGACGGCCGGCGGTTCCATGCGGTGCGGGCGCATCTGCTCGAGATGCTGGGCGACGAGGCGGCAGCCCGGGCGGAATACGGCGAGGCCGCGCGACGCGCCACGAGCCTGCCCCAGCAGCGGTATCTGTACGCGCGAGCCGAACGTCTCGGCTGATGGCTCTCGCGGTGTGCCTGCTCTTCGACAGGGAAACCGAACGCGCGTTGCGCCGCCTGTGGGACAGGCTCGAGGACCTCGACATTCCCACGCTGCTCACGCACACCCACCGCCGTCACGTCCCGCACCTGTCCTATGCGGTGCTGCGGACCTTCGTCGTCGACGAGGTCGCGGCCGCTGTCGAGACGCTGGCGG
>NZ_JADZGH010000186.1:7220-17671 GCF_015865005.1 Rhodococcus sp. CX | reverse complement strand
CTTCGACGCGCTCGGCACCTTCCGGCGCGGGCGCATTTGGCTGGCGCCGGCACCCACCGCAGACCTGCTCCAGCGGCAGCGCCGCGTCGTCGACGCGGTCGTCGCCACCGGTGCGGACCTGCACAAGCACTACCGTCCCGACGTCTGGATGCCCCACTGCACGCTGAGTCCGCGCACACGGTTGACCGACCTGCCGCGACTTGCCGCCGCGATCTACGACGTGCTGCCCGTCGCCGCGGTCGTGGATGCGGCGGCACTCGTCGACAGCAGGACAGGGGAGCGCTATGCGCTCCGGATCATTCCGTGAGATCCGGTTGTCGAGAATTCAGTCTTCCGGGTTCTCCACCCATCGCCCGTACGGGGGCGGGCCCTCGCTCTGGATCTGCACACCGAACACGTGCGAGTGCTTCCACACGTAGCCGTGCAGAACGTGCTCCTCGGACGTCGTCGTATTGACGACGACGATGTCGCCGCTCGGTCGTTCCTCGAGGACGAAACCGTTGTTGCGTCCGTCCAGAACCCACCACTTTGCAGTGCTCATGATCGGTGTCCTCCGGATCCGGTTTCACGATGATGGGGCCGTTTCGACGTTACCGCGCGGCGGCGCGACACGAGAGCGGTTCGGTGCCGACCGGTTCACTTGCCGAGCAGCACATGGGCGGTCGCGTCGTCGGCGGGATAGAACGCCTCGATCGCCAGTTCCGACACCGTCACATCGAGCGGGGTTCCGAACAGTGTGGTGGTACTCAGCAGCGACAACTCGACGTCGCCGACCCGCAACCGCAGCGGTACCACGAGCGCTGCGCTGTCACCGGCGTCCGCGTGCCCGGCCTCCGCGGTCCCGTCCCCGGGGTAGCCCTCGAGTTCGGCGTGCAGGCGCATCAGCTCGGGGTCGCCGGTCGCCCCGATCTGGTGCCGCAGTCGTGCCAGCAGATGCGCCCGCCATTGGCCCAGATTCGAGATCAGCGGGGCGAGCCCCTCGGGATGCAGCGTCAACCGCAGCACGTTCACCGGGGGCTCGACGAGGGCCGGTGCGCAGGCTGCGAGGAGTCCGGTGACGGCGTCGTTCGCGTCGATCATCGTCCAGTGCCGATCCACCACCAGCGCCGGAAACGGCATGTGCGACGTCAGGATCCGGCCGATCGCGTCGGACACGGCGGCCATCGGCACGTCGCCGAGCCGATGCTCCGGATATGCCGGGGCCAGACCCGCTGCGAGCAACAGCGCGTTGCGTTCCCGCAGCGGAAGATCCAGGTGTTCGCCGAGTGCGAGCAGCATCCTGCGCGACGGCTTCGACCGGCCGGTCTCGACGAAACTGAGGTGCCGCGCCGACACCCCCGCGAGGTTGGCGAGGGCGAGCTGGCTCAGCCCGCGACGTTCCCGCCAGTGCCGCAGCAGCGCGCCGGCCGATTCCTGCTGCACGGTTGTCATGTATTCGACGGTAGGGGAGGCCGGGAAGGGCTGCCATTACCTCACAGGTAATCGATTCGTGTCGCCGCGACCGGGAGTCTCGTCTGTGTACCCACCGGCCAACGAACCACGGGAGAAGAAAATGACCGCATACGCCGTCGCCCACCTGCGCTCGGTCGATTTCGGACCGGAGATCGTGCGCTACCTCCAGGAGATCGACGCGACCCTCGACGAATTCGGGGGCCGGTTCCTCGTCCACGGCACCGATCCGGTGGTCGTGGAAGGAACGTGGCCCGGACATCTCATCGTCATCGAGTTCCCGGACGCCGAGCATGCCCGTACCTGGTACGAATCGCCCGCGTACCAGGCGATCCTGCCGCTGCGCACCGAGCACTCCGACGGCTCCGCGATCCTCGTCGAGGGGGTCGGGCCGGGCTACCGCGCCAGTGACTACCTGGCCAAGGTCCGCTAGTCGCCGGTGTGCCTTTGTGGCGCCCCTGGCCGCCACAAAGGCACACCGGCGCGGAGCGCCGGCTCGGCGTAGGCGGTGGCGAGCGAGTCGACCGTGTCGTGGGCGTTGAGTCCGCTCGGGTTCGGCACCACCCACAGCGGGACGCCGCCGATCGTCTCGTCCTGCAGGCCCGTCACAGCCTTACGCCGTCCGAAAGCGGTGCGGTAGGCGGTGATTCCGGCGACTGCGACCACCCGTGGCGTGAACTCGGCGACGACGGCGGCGAGCCGTTCGGCACCCGCGCGCAGTTCGGCGGTGGTCAGTTCGTCGGCGCGGGCGGTCGCGCGCGGTACCAGGTTGGTGATCCCGACACCGCGGTCGAGCAGATGCTGCCGGTCCTCCGGGCTCATCCCCGCGCCGGGATCGATCGGGCGCGTGATGATCCCGGCGCGCAGCAGCGCGGGATAGAACCGGTTTCCGGGGCGCGCGAAATGCGCGCCGGTCGCCGCCGTCCACAGACCCGGATTGATCCCGACGAACAGCAACCGGCATCCGGGCCCGATCAGATCGGGGACGACGGCGTCGCGAAACGACTCGAGTTCTGCGCGTGTGAATCCCACGCGACCACCGTAGGCGGTGTCAGGAAGCTGGAATCCACGCCCCGTGCAGACCCGCGGGAACCCGGATCGGCAGCCGCACCCGCGTGAGCGGACCCGACGCGGGATCCTCCGCCGGGAAGACGAGGAACCAGCTGGTCAGATCGTTGCGATCGGTGGCGATGGTACCCCAGTATCCGGGTCCGCCGTTGCTGCTCGGCAGGTAGGCGGGTTCGCCCGGCGCCAGCGATCCGCCGAGCCACACGGACTCGGTGCCGGCGGCGACGTCGAACCAGAACAGTGCGTCCGCATCACCCGGCGGCAGCTCGGTCGCGCCGGATTCGCCGACCGTGGCCACGACCCGATGGGTCTCGGTGAGCCGGCGGTCGTCCACACGGGGGAATTCGATGTTGCGCTCGTGCAGCGTCGTCCGGGTGATCCCGTTGCGTCCGATCACCGCACGGCGCAGGGCACTCGGGTTGGGATCGGCGGAGTCGACGAGCCCACCCGGGTACTGCCACTCGACGTAGTCGACGGCAACCGAGCCGTCGGGTAGGTCGAAGGCGTTGGCGGTGTGCCACACCCAGAACGCGTTGGTCGTGTGCCACTGGATTGCGCTGCCGTCGCGAGGAATCAGTGCGATCCGCACACCCAGTTCGGGCTGCCAATCCAGCGGCGAGGCTCCCGTGAAGATCCGGCCCAGCTCGAACACGAACGGCGCCAGGATCAGGACGACGTACCGCTCGGTGAGAGCCATGTCGTGGATCATCAACGGCCGATCGGCACCGTCGACCGGTGTCGGGCCGCGTGTCACCGTGCCGTCGGCGCCGATCACCGACCAGGTCAGGTACGGCGCGTCCAGCACGTAGCAGAACGACACCATCTCGCCGGTGCGGGGATCGACCTTGGGGTGCGCGGTGAGCCCGACCGGCAGGGCGCCGTCGAAGGTTTCGCGCCCGAGCGTCTCGAGGTCGGAACCCAGCGCGTAGGGGGGAGCGGCCTCCGCCAGCGCGAGCAACCGGCCGCCGTGCCGGATCACGTTGATGTCCGGGAGTTCCCGGATCGTGTTCGCCAGGTCGGGGCCGACCTCCTCGGCAGGCGGAAAGTAGGGGTCGGTCAGTCCCGACCACAAGGCGCGGCCGGCCTTCTCCTCGGCGAGCACATTCGGTGTCCGGACGAACCGGTTCGTGTATCGCGCTGTGCCGTCGGTCAATTCGACGCGGTGCACCATGCCGTCGCCGTCGATGGGGTAGACGTAGCTGCCGATCGGATCGAAGCGTGGATCGGGCCCGTTGCGCAGATAACTGCCGTGCAGATCGTCGGGGAGTTCGCCGACGATCTCGAGGCCGCGGACGTCGACCTCCTCGCGTTGGGGAGCGAACAGTCCGCTCAGATGCGGGTGGTGAGCCATGTCGATCGGTGCCGGACGGGCCACGGACCTGATCGTAGTCAACGGGAAGCGCGGACGAGGGCGATCCGGCTCGACATTTGTCGACACGATGTCGATATGATGTGCCGCGGCGGCCTCGGAGGGCCTGCCCGAACGGAAACAAGGAGCATCAATGTTCATCGTCACCAACCGCATCCCGGTCCCGGCCGAGACCGCCGAAGCGTTCGAGAAGGTCTTCGTCGAGAGCATGAACACCACGCTCGCCGGCGTCCCGGGTCTGCACCGGACGACGCTGCAGCGTCCCGTCGGCGACGACGCCCCCTACGTCTCGACGATGGAGTTCGACACCCGCGAGGACTTCCTCGCGTGGCTGAAGTCGGACTCGTTCCGCGCCTCCCATTCCGACCCGAACGCGCCCGGAATGCAGGCCCCGAGCGCGGTCGAGCAGCACGAGCTCATCGCGGACGTGCGGAACTGAGGGCTCAGCGTCCGTATCGGTTCCACCAGATGCGGGCGTCCTCGGGCAGGGTGCCCGCCGCCTGCGCGGCGCGGCACCAGCCCTGGGCCATGCGCAGGAAGTTCATCGGGTTGTAGGCGTCCTCCTCGTAGCACCACAACCCGTCGCCCCCGTAGTGCAGGATCGTGATGTTCGCGGCCGCGTGGTGCGAACCGTCGCCCGGATCCTCCATCGGGTTGTCGATCTCGGCGATCACCCACCCGCGGTCGGCGTCGATCACCGACCAGTTCGCGGGAAACGCGGTCATCCGGTTGCCGGGGAACGCGCCCATCGTCCGGATCACCCACTCGCGGATCGCGGCGCGGCCCTCGAACCGGCCGTACGCGTGCTCGTAGTAGCGGGCGTCCTCGGTGAAGCGGTCCGCGAACAGTCCCCAGTCGCCGGTCCGCCGCGCATCCGCGGACGCCTGCTGGTACAGCGCGAACGCATCCTCGAGTTCGCTGTGACTCCATCCCATGCCGTGACCCACCCCGTCTCGAACACCGCCACTCGCCGGTGACCCGGCGTGGTCCGGGTCACTATCGCACGCCGATGCCCGCTCGCGGCGGGTCGTCCCACGCGGTGGGAGCGTGTGCGTGCGCCGCTGTGCTCGGGCGATCCGCTAGGGTAATTCCGACGTGCAGGATCGAGAGCGGTGCGGAGACAACCCGCACGCGATTGGGGAAGGTGTGCAGCGCCGGAACGTGGTCGGAACCTCTGCCGAAAGTTCGGCCGGTGACGAGGTCGCCCTGCCGCCGTACACGGATCTGTTGTGGCCCACCCTGCAGGCGGTCATCGCCCTCGGCGGGTCCGGCGTCATCGAGGACATCGACAGCGAAGTGATCGACCGTGCCGGCCTGCCCGAGGCGGTGCGCACCGTGCTGCACGGCGACGGTCCCGGTACCGAGATCGAATACCGGGTGGCGTGGGCACGCACCTATCTCAAGGGCATGGGCCTGCTCTCGAACACCCGCCGCGGTGTCTGGAGCGTGACCGACCGGGGACGGGCGGTGCGCGAATCCGAGATCAAGCCCATGCAGGTGGCGTACACCGCGGAGAAGCGCCGCAAGCGGCTGGTCCGCAACGCGTCGTCGGGCGCTCAGGTCGTTCCGCTCGTGGCGGCACCCGAGGATCCCGAACTCTGGCGCGAACCGGTCCTGGCCGCGATCGCCGAACTGCCCGCCGACGGCTTCGCCCGGATGGTCACCTCGGTGCTGCGCGCCGCCGGATTCACGACCCTGACGATCCCCGCGCCCGGTTCCGTGCCGGACAGCGAACCCGACGACGCGGACGCCGCCGTCGAGGGCACCGGTGTGCTGCGGGTCTCGCTGCTCAGCTTCTCCGTCTTCTTCCGGTTCGTGCGCGGCCCCGAGCGGGCCGGCGCCGACGTCGTCCGCGAGTTCCGCGCCGCAATGGTGGGTCGCGGCGACAAGGGGCTGCTCGTCTCCACCGGTTCGTTCACCGACGACGCCCGCGCGGAGGCACACCGGCACGGCGCACCGCCGATCGACCTGATCGACGGCGACGGCCTGTGCGACCTGCTCAAGGAACACGGGCTCGGCGTGCGCACCACGGTGCGGACGGTCGAGGACGTCGCGCTGGTGCCGGCCTACTTCGCGGATCTCGCCGGCCGATAGCCGGGCGACAGCCGGACACCTCGGTTTCGCGTGTTACCCCTGTGACGGCTGGGGGGTGTGGTGCAATACCCGATGGTGCCCACCCCGGACCTCGGGGGCGGTGATCTTCTCGACCGAACCGGCTGAAGCGAGGTGCGATGAGTATTTCTCGTCGGGAACTGTTCCGATACGCGGCGATCGGCTCGGGAGCGGTGTGGCTGTCCGCCGTGACCGCGCCCGGCGTCGCGCAGGGCCGGGAGGTCCTGGGCACGATCGTCGACTATTCGGCGGATGTGCCGTCCCCGCAGTCGATCCGCGCGGCCGGGCACATCGGTGCGATCCGGTACGTCTCGGATCGGCGGCCCGGTGCGGAGTGGATGCTGGCCAAGCCGCTGACCGAGGACGAGGCGACGGACCTGACCGACAGCGGGCTCGAGGTCGTGTCCTGCTACCAGTTCGGCAAGGCGGACACCGCCGATTGGCGAGGCGGCTTCGACGCCGGCGTCGAGCACGCGACCCGCGGCCTCGAACTGCACCGGGCAGCCGGTGGTCCCGACGACCGTCCGATCTACGCGTCGATCGACGACAATCCGACGCCGCTCGAATTCGCCACCCTGATCGCGCCGTATCTGCTGGGCTGGCAGTCCGTGGTCGGCCGCGAGAACACCGGGGTCTACGCGAACTCGCCGACGATCGACCTCGCCGTCGTCGCGCAGCTCGGTTCCTTCTACTGGCAGCACGATTGGGGCACCCCCAAGGGGTACGTGCATCCGCTGGCGAACCTGCACCAGATTCCGGGGCAGAGGACGATCGACGGTATCGGCATCGACGTCAACCACGTGCTCACCGAGGACTACGGGCAGTGGTCCCTCAGCGCGGGTTAGAGGCCGGGTAGAGCCGCGGGGCACTCAACTCTGGCAGTGCTGCGCCGGGTCCTCCTCGGCGGCGGTGACCACCAGCGAGGGATGCTCGGCGTCGGGGGCGTCGTGGTCGCCGCGCCACGACAGCAGGGACCACCGGGACAGCCCGGACAGCGCGGATCCGAGGCTGCCGAACGACAGCGACGACAGGGCCGACCCCGCGGAGCCGACGGATCCGATGGACAGGATCGAGCCGACACTGCCGATCGACAGGATCGAATAGGCGGAGCCGATCGAGAGGATCGAGCCTTCGGACCGGATCGACAGGATCGAGCGGTGCGATGCGATCGAGCGGATCGACCGGGAGCGGTCGCTCCGGCACTGCTTTCCGGCACGGGACGGGAATTCGGCCATGCCCCGGTCTACCACGTGCCGACGGTCGCCCGGACGGATACGCGAAACGACGAGACCGCCGGGGCGAGTGCCCGGCGGTCTCGAACGACACGGTGTTGCGCGTCAGCGCACCGTCACCAGGCCGATGGTCGGCAGGAAGGAGCACGAGCGCGGCTCGGCGTCCGGCTTCTGGGTGGTGATACCGCCCGAGATCACCGCGACGACATTGCCCGAGCCGGTGTCGGCGATCGCGCTGAGCGTGGCCGGGCCGTCCGGGTTGATCTTGGCTTCACCGGTGAGCGGCTGGGAGCCGGTCCGGCCGTTGGAGACGTTGATCCAGCTCACGGTGAGCGGGCTCTCCTGCTTCTCGGCGAGCGGAGCGGTGCCCAGCGCGGTGAACACGAAACCGGTCTGGCCGGCGCCCGGTCCCGGAGGCGGCAGCTTCGACGGTCCGGCGACGGCCAGCGCGGTGCCGACCGAGTCGGCGGTGTCGCTGATGCAGCCCTCACCGAGGGTCGGGTACAGGAACTGGGTGATCACGACGCTGTTCGGATCCGGGATGTCCGGACCGCCGCCACCGCTGCCGTCCAGGAACGTGATGACCCGCTGCAGCGTGGACTTGATCGACTCGGGCAGCTCGGAGTTCTCGAGCAGCTCCTTGGCCTGTGCGAGCAGGTCGTTCTTGCCGTCGTCCGCGATATCGGAGGGGCCCGCAGCGGCACCGATGATGGCCGGGGCGAGGGAGGCGAGCGCCTCGATCGCCTCGGGGTTCGCGACCTGGTTCGCGACCTGGTTCGTGAGCGTCTCGATGGACAGATCCGCAGGCACCTGGAAGGGCAGGGCACTCGTGATCTGGGCCAGATCGGGAATGACCGGGGCCGGTGGAAGCGGTTGCGCGACCGCGTGCGTGGGCACGATCAGTCCCGCGGTGGCGGCGAGTGCGCACGTGATGAGCGCCCGTCGCATTCCTCGAGTACGAAGCACTGTTCCCCATCCTTGTCGTTGAAGCCCCCGACGGTCCGTTACGGGCCGCGGGAGCTGACGGCTCGAGGAGACACTCTATGTAGGCCCCCCGTCCGGTACAAGCCGTGGCGCTTGATTTGCGCCGATGGCAGGACCTGCCGGGAGTGTAGCTACCGTGTCTTCCGAATGGTGGTATCCGGTAGACCGTAACCCCAACCGGGTGTTGCTGCTGGGGTTGGAGATAAAACTGTTACTCCTGGGACCAGCGTTTTCCGGGCGGAACCCGCGAGCCGATACTGTGTATCTCCGGTCCTCGGGCGAGCCGGGGCCCTCGGATGCGCAGTGCTCTTACGGATGCGCCCGGGCCGACGACCACGGGAGGCTGCACCCCAGTGCCACGATCCGCCCGCCTCCAGCGCAGTCACGATTCGCAGCGTCTGTGGTGGTGCGCGGCGCTGCTGCTCGTGTCCGTCGTGGCCCGGCTGCTGTGGGCCTTCCTCACCCCCAACGGTCTGAACCTCGTCGACCTGCACGTCTACGTCGAGGGCGCGGCGAGCCTGCTGCAGGGCGGTCTCTACGACTTCACGTACTCGCGGGACACCCCCGACTTCCCGCTGCCGTTCACCTACCCGCCGTTCGCCGCGCTGGTGTTCTTCCCCCTGCACTACCTGCCATTCGGTTTCGTGGGCCTCGCATGGCAGCTGCTCACCGTCGCCGCGCTGTTCGGCATCGTGCGCATCGCACTCGAGCTGCTCGTCGGCGCCGACGCCCGCAACACCCGGTGGACGGCGGTCGCGCTGGTGTGGACGGCGATCGGCGTGTGGACCGAACCGGTCCGGATGACCCTCGACTACGGGCAGGTCAACGTCTTCCTGGTGCTGGGCACCATGATCGCCGCCCGCAGCAGCCGCTGGTGGATCTCCGGCGGCCTCGTCGGGCTCCTGGCCGGCATCAAGCTGACCCCCGCGATCGCGGGGCTGTATCTCATCGCGCGCCGGCGATGGTCCGCCGCCGTGTTCTCCGCCGTCGTGTTCTTCGCGACCGTCGCGGTGAGCGTGCTGGTCCTCGGCGAACAGGGCCGCAAGTACTTCACGACGTTCTTCGGCGACGCGAATCGGATCGGACCCGTCGGATCGGTGTGGAACCAGTCGCTGCGTGGGGCGCTCAGCCGCATCGTCGGTCACGACGTCGGTACCGGACCGCTGTGGCTGATCGCGGTCGCGCTCTCCGCGGCCCTCGCCTACGCGGCGTGGCGGGCACTGGGCCCCGACGACCGCCTCGGCACGCTCGTCGTCGTCGAGCTGTTCGGACTGCTCGTCTCGCCGATCTCGTGGGCCCACCACTGGGTGTGGGTCGTGCCGATGCTCGTGTGGCTCGTGTACGGCCCGCTCGCCGCGCGCCGCGGAACCCGCGTGATCGCGGCGTGCTGGACGGTCACGACCCTCGTCGGCGTGCCGTGGCTGCTCGGCTGGGCCCAGGACTCCATCTGGGACATCTCGCGCCCCGCGGTCCTGTCGTGGCTCGGCGCCGCGAACGTGATCGGCGCGCTCGCGGTCTACGCGTGGATCGTCCACGCGGGGCGGACGCAGCCGCCGGCGGATCCGGTTACTGTCCCGCCAGGGAGTCGATCCGGCGGGCGAGAGCCGGATCCGACGCCGTGATCCCGCCCGCGGAGTGCGTCGAGAGCGTGTACGTCACCTTGCGCCACCGGATGTCGATGTCGGGATGGTGATTCATCACCTCGGCGGCCTCGGCCACACGGGTGACCAGGGCGATCGCGTCCGGGAAGGTTGCTGATTCGATGGTCCTCACCAGAGAATTCCCCTTCCGGGACCAGCCCGGGAGTTCGGCGAGGGCGGCGTCGATCTCGGCGTCGGAGAGAAGGTCGGCCATGACTCATTCTGGGACGACGCAGCACAGGACCGCAACGACAGGAGGAGCATGACCGACGGCCCGGGTGAAGTGGTGGCGGCCGCGCTGTTCCGCAACGGGCGGCTGCTGCTCGCGCAACGCACCGGACCCGCGGAACTCGCGGGCCTGTGGGAACTGCCCGGCGGCAAGGTCGAACCCGGCGAAACCGTCGAGGACGCGCTGCGGCGCGAACTGCGAGAGGAACTCGGCGTCGACGTCTCCGGGGGCGAACGCATCGGAGCGGCGGTACCTCTGCCGGACGGCCGGATGCTGTGCGCCTACCGCGTCGAACTGGTGGACGGAGTCCCCGCCCCGCTCGAACACTCCGCGCTGCGGTGGGTCGATGCGGCGGAACTGGCGACGCT
>NZ_JADZGH010000186.1:0-7178 GCF_015865005.1 Rhodococcus sp. CX | reverse complement strand
GGAACACCTGCTGCGGAGGTCCTAGAACCCGGAGTGCAGAACCCGCGCGGACCGGTTCCGGGCTCAGGCCGCGCGGGCCTTCTTCAGCCGCTTCTCGAGTTCCTTCTTGCTGAGGTCCTCGCCCTCGAGCTTCTTCATCCGCATGATCACGACCGGGCACTTGATGCAGCGGGTCTTCTTACGGCAGCACTTCTTCTTCGGGGTGAGACGCGCAATCTTGCTCACCTTGACCTTGCCCATTCGCGTCCCCATCCTGCCTTCCACGGACGTGCTCCCGACCGTGGAAGGCAGGTTAGCATTCCCTTACCGAATTGCGGGAGAGCCGTGCACCGGGAAATTTCCGCGCACGACGCACCGCGGATCCGTCGATTCCTTGACGTCGCGCAGGCGGCGCAGCGTGTCGGGTGCGAACGCGATGTCGGCGCCGTCGTGGTGACCGAGCATCGACAGGGGCAGCGGGCCGCCGTGCCACGGCTTCAGGATGTCGAGGGCCGCGTCGATCGCCGCCTGCGCCGGCTCGATCGCCTCCGGGACCGGCGCCATCGCCAGCATCATCGCCATGTACTCGGCCTCGACCCGCCCGCACGCCGCCGGTCGCGCGGGATCGTCCCGGAACGCGCCACCGAGATGCCGGACCTGGGCCTGCATCAGTCCGCACGCGGGGTCGGACACACGGTCCAGCAGCGCGGTGAGCACCTCGTCGTCCAGCGAGACCAGTGACCCGGATCCGGTCAGCGCGGGCGACGGATCGACCGGTTCCTCGCACACGTCGCCGATCGTGCTCGGCCGCAGCGGACCGATCGTGCTGCGCAGCACCGTCCCGGCCCCGGCGATCGGGCGGAGCAGCGCCTCCAGGGCCGCGGTGCCCCCCAGCAGCACCGCGTCCACCGCGCAGAACGACCGCCCGCGGATCTCCTCGGGCAGCTCCGGGATCGGCGGAAAGTGCAGCACGGACGCGAACAGCGTCAGCTCCCGCGGCGCCACCGTCGTGACCTCGGCGAACGCCCGCCAGACGCGCGGGGCATCCTCGACCGGGAAGAGCAGGCGCCCCCCGGCCAGTTCCGGTGCCGGCACCAGCGCGATCTCCACGGCCGTGACGATTCCGAACTCGCCTCCGCCGCCGCGCAACGCCCACATCAGCGATGCGTCGGTGGAATCGTCCACCCAGCGGTGCGTTCCGGCCGCGTCGACCAGTTCCACCGCCCGGAGCGAGGCGGCCCCGGTGCCGTGGGCGCGACCGAACCAGGACAGGCCACCGCTGAGGCAGAACCCCACGACCGTGACGTCGGGACTCGAACCGAGCATTCCGGTGAGGCCGGTGCCGTCGAGCGCGGACTGCAACTGCCCCCACTTGACGCCCGCGCCGACCCGCGCGACCCGGGCGTCGGCATCGATCCAGATGTCGTCCAGGGCGGAGGTGCGGATCAGCAGCGCCTCGTCGAGCGCGGTCGTGGCGCCGTGCCCGCCGGGCTGCGCGGTCACCGGCAGCCGGTGCTCGATCGCGAAGCGCACGGCGTGCACCACGTCGGCCGCGGTCCGGGCGTGCAGCACCGCGCGCGGACGCTGCGGAACCGCCAGGTTCCAGGCCTGAGCGGCGTGCGGGAACTCGTCGTCGGTGGGCAGGATCAGCGCGCCGTCGATGCGGGCGGCGAGGTCGGGGAACGGGATCCGCGGGACGGTCGTCGATGTTGTCGTCATGCGGAGAAGCGTGTCCGTGTCCGGCCGGCGGAAAAATCCCCGAAGTGCGGGGAATCGCGACCCCCAGAATTCTGGGGTGTACCAAGATCGGGTGCGTCCTGCACACTTTTCAGGTGAGAACGTTCCGCGCCGAGGCTGCCCGCGCCGGCATCGAATCCTTGTCCCGCGCCGGACTTCCGTGGGACGCGTTCGGGATGGAAGCGCTCGACATCCTGGAAAGGGCGGTGCCGTTCGAAGGGGTGTGCTTCGCCACCATCGATCCGTCGACCACCCTGGTCACCAGCTCGATCAAGGTCGGGATCGAGGATCCGTGCGAGGAACTCTTCGCGTACCACGAATACGTGGAGGACCGGGTGAGTCTGTTCACCGATCTCGCCCGCCGCGACGTGGGCGTGAGCATCCTGCACGACGAGACCGCGGGCGACCCGTACCGCAGCTCCCGGTTCCGCGACCTCATCGAACCCCACTTCGGATTCGGGCACGAGTTGCGTGCCGCGATGAAGGCCGGCCGCAGGACCTGGGGCGGGATGGCCGTCTACCGGGCCCCCGAATCCAGCGGTTTCAGCCCGGCCGAAGCCGACTTCGTGCAGAGCGTGTCCGGGCTGCTGGCGCGCGGCGTCCGGGCCGGACTGATCGCCACCACCGCCGAGGCCAGGGCGGAGTGGACGGAACCGCTCGACGGGCCCGCCGTGGTGGTCTTCGATGCCCACGGCGAAGTGGAGATGGCCACACCCGGCGCCGAGCAGCGCGTCGAGGAACTCGGCGGCTCGCTGTGGGCGGATCCGCCGCCCGCGCTCACGTCGACCGTCGCGGCCGCACGCTCGCTGCAGGCCGGCCGGACCGGCTCGGTGCCCCGCCTCACCGTGCGCTCGCGGACGGGGGAGTGGCTCGTCGTGCACGCGTCGCCGCTGGCCGGTCGCGGTGAGGGCACGCGGATCGCGGTGACGATCGAGCAGGCCGGCGCCGCGGCGGTGTTTCCGCTGGTGGTGGCCGCATTCGGATTGACCGGGCGCGAAGGCGAGGTCGTCGAACGGGTGCTCCGCGGCGACAGCACCGCGGAGATCGCGCGGCGTCTGCACATGTCGCCGTACACCGTGCAGGACCACCTCAAATCGGTGTTCGCCAAGGCCGGGGTCACCAGCCGCCGCGAACTGATGTCGACGGTGTTCTTCGATCACTACGCCGCCCGCAAGAACAGTGCCGTGCGGTGCGACGGATGGTTCGACGGCGCCACACCCGACGGCGAATAGGCGTGGCGAACATCACGTCGGGCGGGCTGAGCTGGGGTAACCGCGGTCCATCGGCGCGGACACGGTTCGGCGGCCTGTAAGATATACAAGGCCGCAGTGCCTGCGCGGGCCGGTTCACGGTCACGTCGGGTGTCTCGCATTCGCGTCGCGGCCACCGAGACGAAACGCCGTACGGGCGAGGTGCCGACCGGGTCCAGTGCCGTGTGGCCGGACTACAGCCAGGAGAGCCATCGCGTGAGCACCGCTGATTTTCGGAACGTCGCCATCGTCGCGCACGTCGACCACGGAAAGACCACCCTCGTCGACGCCATGCTGCGCCAGTCGGGCGCCTTCGCCGAACGTGCGGAACTCGTCGACCGGGTCATGGACTCCGGCGACCTCGAGCGCGAGAAGGGCATCACCATCCTCGCGAAGAACACCGCCGTGCACCGTCACCACCAGGACGGTTCCGTGACGGTCATCAACGTCATCGACACCCCCGGCCACGCCGACTTCGGTGGTGAGGTCGAGCGCGGCCTGTCGATGGTCGACGGTGTCGTGCTGCTCGTCGACGCCTCCGAGGGCCCGCTGCCGCAGACCCGCTTCGTGCTGCGCAAGGCGCTCGCCGCGTCGCTGCCGGTGATCCTGGTCGTCAACAAGACCGACCGCCCCGACGCCCGGATCGCGGAGGTCGTCGAGGAGAGCCAGACGCTGCTGCTCGACCTCGCCTCCGACCTCGACGACGAGGCCGCCGAAGCCGCCGAACTCGCGCTCGAGCTGCCCGTCCTCTACGCCTCCGGCCGCGAGGGCAAGGCCAGCCGGAAGCAGCCGGAGAACGGCCAGGTTCCCGACGCCGAGAACCTCGACGAGCTCTTCGAGGTCCTGCTCGAGTGCATCCCCGCCCCGAAGGGCAACCCCGAGGCTCCGCTCCAGGCGCACGTCACAAACCTCGACGCGTCCGAGTTCCTCGGCCGCCTCGCGCTGCTGCGCATCCACAACGGCAAGCTCCGCAAGGGTGACACCGTCGCGTGGATGCACGCCGACGGCGTCAAGAACGTCAAGATCACCGAGCTGCTCAAGACGATCGGTGTCGAACGCCAGCCGGGTGACGAGGCCGTCGCGGGCGACATCGTCGCCGTCGCCGGCATCCCCGACATCATGATCGGCGACACCCTCGCCGACACCGAGAACCCGGTGGCGCTGCCCACCATCACGGTCGACGAGCCGGCCATCTCGATGGTCATCGGCACCAACACGTCGCCGCTGGTCGGCCGCGTGCAGGGCCACAAGCTCACCGCCCGCATGGTCAAGTCCCGCCTCGATTCCGAGCTCGTCGGCAACGTGTCGCTGCGCGTCCTCGACATCGGACGCCCGGACGCGTGGGAGGTGCAGGGCCGCGGCGAGCTCGCCCTCGCCATCCTCGTCGAGCAGATGCGCCGCGAGGGCTTCGAGCTGACCGTCGGCAAGCCGCAGGTGGTCACCCGGACCGTCGACGGCAAGCTGCACGAGCCCTACGAGGAGCTGACCATCGACAGCCCCGAGGAACACCTCGGTGCGATCACGCAGCTCCTCGCGAACCGCAAGGGCAAGATGGTCCAGATGACGAACCACGGGACCGGCTGGGTCCGTATGGAATTCATCATCCCGTCCCGTGGCCTGATCGGGTTCCGCACCGACTTCCTCACCGAGACCCGCGGCACCGGCATCTCCAACGCGATCTTCCACGGCTACGCGCCGTGGGCCGGTGAGATCCGTGCCCGCCACACCGGTTCGCTCGTCTCCGACCGTTCCGGCTCGGTCACCCCGTTCGCGATGATCCAGCTCGCCGACCGCGGAACGTTCTTCGTCGAGCCCGGCAGCGACACCTACGAAGGCCACGTGGTCGGCATCAATCCGCGTGCCGAGGACCTCGACATCAACGTCACCCGCGAGAAGAAGCTCACCAACATGCGCTCTTCGACCGCCGACGTCATGGAGACCCTCGCCAAGCCGATCGAGCTCACCCTCGAGGCCGCGCTCGAGTTCTGTGCCGTCGACGAGTGCGTCGAGGTCACGCCGGAGGCGGTCCGCGTGCGCAAGGTGCACCTGTCCGCGACCGACCGTGCCCGCGCGCGTTCGCGCGAGAAGGCCCGGAACAAGTAGCAGTCCGGGTGGTGGCCCCGATTCGTTCCGGGGCCGCCACCCGAGCCGTTGTCCGACGGAGGGGAGGCTCGGTTGTTGCGTTCGCGCGTCCGGAGACGGTGCCGGCCACTGGTGATGGCCGGAATCACCGCTCTGGTCACGGGGTTGGCGGCGTGCACGGCCTCTCCGCCCCCGCCGATCGAGCAGACCGAGCCGACCCAGACCCCGGCGCCCGCGCCGCAGCGCAACACCGTCGTCGTCGCCATCGACGACATCGGCGCCGGATTCAATCCGCACCTGCTCGCGGACCAATCGCCGGTCGGCAACGCCGTCGCCGAACTGGTGCTGCCGAGTGCGTTCCGGACCGTGCCGAACCCCGCGAACCCGGCGCTGGTGGACCGTGTTCCCGACGAGTCGGTGCTCGTGTCGGCCGAGGTCACCTCGGAGAACCCGTTCACGATCACCTACCAGTTGCGCACCGACGCCCAGTGGTCGGACAGTGCGCCGATCGCCGCCGAGGACTTCCGCTACCTGTGGCAGCAGATGATCACCCAGCCCGGGGTCGTGGACCCGTCCGGGTACCGGCTGATCGAGGGCGTCGCGTCCTCCGGGGGCGGCAAGACCGTCACCGTGACCCTGCGTGAGCCGTACCCGGCGTGGCGTGAACTGTTCTCCGATCTGCTGCCCGCCCACCTGGTCAAGGACACGCCCGGCGGCTTCGTCACCGGATTGGCCGAGTCGATCCCGGTGTCCGGTGGCCGATTCTCCGTCGACTCGGTGGACCGCGGCCGCGGTGAGATCCTGCTCGAACGCAACGACCGCTTCTGGGGGCTGCCCGCCCGGCCGGACGAGATCCTGCTGCGCCGCGGCGGCACCGATTCCCAGCTGACCGACTCGATGCGCACCGGCGACGTGCAGGTCGCGCAGGTGCGCGGCGGATCGGCCCTGCTCGCCCAGCTCGGTGCGGTTCCCGGCGTCCGGGCCGGCACCCAATTGCAGCCGCGCACACTCGATCTCACCCTGAACGCGCGGACCCCGGAATTCGCCGATCCGCGCGTGCGCCGCGGCGTGCTGGGTCTGCTCGACCCGGACCTGCTCGCCACCGTCGCGGCGGGAACCGAATCTGCGGTCGTTCCCGCTCGTGCCCAGGTGCTCGCTCCCTCGGATCCCGGCTATGCGCCGTCGATGCCTCCGCGACCCTCCCGCGAACAGGCCCTCGGCCTGCTCGCCGAGGCCGGATACCTGCCGGCGCCGCCGCCGGCTCCGGTCGACGTTCCGGACGGTGCGTCCGGCGCGCCCGTGGCGACGGCGGCACCCGCAACCACTCCGGCGCCGGCGCCCGAGACCGAAACCGAAGGACTGCTCGTCCGCGACGGCGCGCCGTTGACCCTGGTGATCGGTGTCGTCGAGGACGCCGGGGTGCCTCTCGCGGTCGCGCGGACCGCCGCCGATCTGCTGCGCGGGGCCGGCATCCGCGCGACCGTCACCGCGCTGCCGGCCGACGAGCTGTACGGCGACGCGCTCGTCGAAGGCCGGGTGCACGCCGTCGTCGGCTGGATGCGGGCCGGAAACGATCCGGCGACGGCCGCGCTGTCGAGATTCGGGTGCCTGCCGGTTCCGCCCCCCGTGGTCGGCACGCCTCCGTCCGATGTGGTCGGCACGCCTCCGCAGGAAACCACCGACTCCGACCCGGCACCGACCGCCCCGGCCCCGACCCCGGCCGACGAGCCCTCCCCCGAGACCGAGGTCGTCGAGGAGGACGCGGTGATCGCGCAGCTCGAGGCCCCGAGCAATCTGAGCTCGGTGTGCGACCCGTCGCTGACCGCCGACCTCGACGCCGCGATCCGCGGGAACGGTGACGTCCACGAGATCCTGACGAACGCGCAGCCGAAGCTGTGGGACCTCGCCGTGAACCTGCCGATCGTGCAGGACCGCACGGTCGTCGCGGCCGGCCCCGGAATCGACGGCGTATCGCTGGCCGGTGCGGTACCCGCGGGTGTCGTCGCCGACGCCCCCAACTGGTGGAGGACGACCCCGTGACCGACGCTGCCCGGCGGCTGCTGCTCGTGCATGCCCATCCCGACGACGAAACCCTCACCACCGGCGGGACCATCGCCCGCTACGTGGCAG
>NZ_JADZGH010000185.1:0-1451 GCF_015865005.1 Rhodococcus sp. CX | reverse complement strand
GCCGAGTCCCGCCCTACCCGCCCCGGGCCCTACGAGTGGAGTGATCGACTATGCGCGACCTGATTACCGAGCGAACCCTTCACCCCCTGGACGAGACGCTCATGCACCAGATCCCCTGGACTTTTGCTTATGCAGGAACCTCGGATCACCGCTTCTACGACCGACACTGGCTGGCGGCCGTGGACCCCAAGGGTCAGGGCAGCTTCATCTCCGGGATCGCCTTCTACAAGAACATGGGTGTGGCCGACGGCTACTTCTGCGTGCAGGAAGGCGACCGCCAGCACAACACTCGATTCTCCCGGCCACTCGCGGACGACATGCAAAACCTCCGCATGTCGGACTTCGAAGTTCGGGTGGTCGAGCCTTTCAAGCGTCTCGAGATCTCGCTGGACGGGGAATCGACCCCGGTGTCTGCTCAGCTGTCGTTCGAGTCGAGTTTCGATCCCTATTGCGAGTCGCACTACATGGACTCCCGAGGCGGCCGAATCGGCCAAGAGATCACTCGGTACGACCAGAGCGGCTACTGGTCCGGATGGATCGACTTCGGAGCCGGTCGCCTCGAAGTATGCGATTGGTGGGGATTCCGAGATCACTCCTGGGGTGTCCGACCCGGAGTCGGCGGGTTCGACCGTTCGGTAGCCGACCCCCAGGCGAAACTGGCGGCCACACCGGCCACGCCGACTCTTGCGATGCTCCACGTCGTGATGACCTTCGAAATCGGCGACTGCTTCGTCACAGCGATGTGCCGTGAGGATGCAGCCGGCAACCCGACCTATGTCGACGGTGAGGTAATCACGAAGGACGGCCGGCACACAGGAATCCGGTCGATGGACTTCGAGGTCGAGTTCCATCCCGGCACCCGTGCACACCGAAAGGTCACCGCGCGCATCCTCGCCGAGGACGGATCCGAGTTCGATGTCGAAGCGACGCCGTTCCTCCATCCCTGGGCGTACGCAGGGACCGGTTACGACGGTGGATATCGCGACGGCCGAGGTCTCGGTGTCTGGCGCGGCACGATCGCGGAGCACGACGTCTACCAGTTGGTGCCACCGAACGGTGTATTGATGGACGGCGCGCCGACCCCCACCGGCCACCGCGAGCAATTCGCGAAGATGGTGGTGAACGGGGAAGCGATCACCGGCTACTGCCCAGTCATGACTCGGGGCGCGCTCCCGAAGTACGGGCTGGGCGAGAACGACTGATTCCGCGGACGACAGGAACACATCCGATGAAGTGCGAGAGCCGTACGACCCGGCCTTCCATATCGACTCAGATAGTTCGGCTGATCCGGCACGAGCTCATGCTGCTCGGCGACGATCGAATGCGCGTCGGGCAGCTGCTGGAGATCGCCGACCAGCTACTCGAACGCGCTGCTTTCGACGACGACCTACTGATGCTCCGTGCCACCGGTGCGGCGGGCGAGGTAGCCGCGCTGATCAGCCGAGAACTCG
>NZ_JADZGH010000184.1:38629-42016 GCF_015865005.1 Rhodococcus sp. CX | reverse complement strand
GGTCACGAGGCGGATCACGTGCTCTTCGTGCGCGCGATGCGCCGTGACCAGGGCCGCGACGAATCCTGTTCCGATCGGGCCGAGCCCGGTGTCCAGTTGTTCGGGGGCGGCGCCCCGGATCTCGTCGACCGCGCCGCGCATTCGTTCGGCCAGGTCTCCCGCCGTACCGCCGAACGCTGCGATGGTCTCCGGGCGTACCTGCACACCGTCCTGCCGAAACTCGCCTCTCACGCCTCACGCCCCTCGATGTCGGATCGAATCGCTCTCGACGGGTTCGACGCATTCGGGCGGCGGCCGGTTCCACCGTTCTATCCTTCGGGCATGGATCCGCTCGTCGTCGATCATCCGCTCGCTGCCTCGCTCCTCACGATCCTGCGCGATGAGCGCAGCGACAACGCCGCCTTCCGGCATGCACTGAGCCGGCTCACCCAGATGCTCGTGTACGAGGCGGTCCGGGACGCGCCGGTCGAGGAGTTCGAGGTGCGCACGCCGATCACGACGACCACGGGGGTGCGGCTGAAGCAACCGCCGCTGCTGGTCCCGGTTCTGCGGGCCGGTCTGGGCATGGTCGATCAGGCGCACGCGCTGATCCCGCAGGCGCAGGTCGGTTTCGTCGGGCTGGCGCGCGACGAGAAGACGTTCGAGCCGGTGCCCTATCTCGAGTCCCTCCCCGCCGATCTGTCCAGGCTGCCGGTGTTCGTGCTGGATCCGATGCTGGCGACCGGTGGGTCGATGGTGCACACGATCGAGCTCCTCGTGTCCCGCGGCGCGACCGACATCACCGCGGTGTGTGTGGTGGCGGCGCCGCAGGGTGTCGAGGCACTCGCGGCGTGCGGGCACCCGGTGCGGTTGGTGACCGCCACGATCGACGAAGGCCTGAACGAGAACAAGTACATCGTTCCGGGCCTCGGCGACGCGGGCGACCGTCAATTCGGGCCGCGATAACGGCCATCGCCTACTCTTCGAAACACGCAGCCGAATCGTGACATCGATGTCCGTTTTGGTGCTTATGGTGCACATGGGGCTGCTGAGACGCTGTTCGTGCGCTGATCCGTTACCAACTCTTCACGATCTTCCTCACGAAATCGCTTGCGGCTCATTACTCTGAGGCGTGCATCACGATCGCTTCACTGTCATCAGTTCGTGAAATGGGGAAACGCGATGGTCCGCAATTCCGTAACGAAATCCCGCCAGCGATTCCGGGCAGCAGCACTGGGGGTGGCTGCCGCCGCGTTCGTGGCGATGGTCAACCCGGGCGCCGCAGGAGCCGCAGTCGACAACGCCCGGTCGATGCCGCTCGACGGCGGCGCCACGATCGAAGTCCTGCAGGCGGACACGTCGATCCAGTCCGTCCCGCCGCTCGACAGCTCACCGTTGAGCGTCGAGTTCTTCAGCGACGGTGTTGCCGCCGTCAAGATCACCGGTCCGGGAGCGGATGCGTTCACCGGTACCAAGCTCACCCTCGGCTATCAGATCGGCTATCCGGTCGCGCTGCCCGGCGCGATCGTGCACCTCTTCACCCCGAGCCTGGATTGGGGGGTGGGGAACAACGTCAATCTCGGCTTCGGCGATCTGCTCGGCGACCCTGTCATCGGCCTGGATCTGGGTGCCAATGCGCAGCTCGGAGGCCGGATCATCCCCGAGCACGAGTTCGAGATCGAACTCGAACCCGGCGGCATCACCGAGGTGCCGATCGTCGAGGGTCTGACCTTCGACGGCAGCGCGGTCACCGTTCGAATCGCCGGTGTGCACGGTTCCGTCTCCGGGGCGATCGGCCCGGTCACCGTCCGGCCGTTCGCGAAGGCGACCACCTCGAAGGGTGACACCGTCGTCACCTACGGTGTGCCGCAGCGGGTCTGACGACCCAGGATCAACCGGCCATCCCGGAAGCCCACACGCGCAGCGCCGCCAGCTTGCTGGTGGCGCTGCCGTGGTTTCCATCCACCGCGACCGCCTGCAGGTAGCACTTGAGCTTCGGTTCGGTGCCGGACGGCCGGACGACGACGCGGACCGACGCGCCCTCGAACACGAGCGCGTCGGTCCGCAGTCGTGTCTCCGCCCGGGCGAGATCGGTCACGGTGACCGCCTCGCCCGCGAGTTCGTCCGGCGGCGTGGCCCGCAGTGATGCCATGAGCCGGTCGATCCGCGTGAGGTCGGCGACCCGGATCGAGACCTGATCGGTCAGGTGCACGCCGAACTCGGCGTACAGATCGTCGAGCGCGTCGAGCAGCGTGCGACCACGCGTCTTCAGGTCTGCCACATAATCCGCGACGACGACCGCCGTCGCGATGCCGTCCTTGTCGCGCACCGCGTCCGGGTCGACGCAGTGGCCGATCGCCTCCTCGTACGCGTAGACCAGACCCTCGCCGGCGCGGGCCAGCCACTTGAAGCCGGTGAGGGTCTGCGCGAAGCGGGCGCCGCGCGCGGCGGCGACCTTCCCGAGCAACGTGGACGACACGATCGTGGTCGCCACCAGCGATTCCGGGCGCGCTCCCGCGAGGATGTGATCGCCGAGCAGCACACCGGTCTCATCGCCGCGCAGCATCCGCCAGCCCTCGACGGCGTGCCGTCGCGAGTCGCTGCCCGCCGGCACCCCCACCGCGCAGCGGTCGGCGTCCGGGTCGAGCGCAAGTGCGACGTCCGCGCCGACGTCCTCGGCGAGCGCCAGCAGCGCGTCGGTGGCACCGGGCTCCTCGGGGTTCGGGAACGCCACGGTGGGGAACGCGGGGTCCGGCGCGAACTGGGACGCGACGACGTGCACGTCGGTGAACCCGGCCTGCCGCAACGCCGCGACCGCGGTCTCGCCGCCGACGCCGTGCAGCGCGGTGAGTGCGATCCGCACGTTCCGGTGTGGCGACCGCGGCAGCGTCGCGACCCGCGCGAGGTATCTCTCGACGAGGTCGCCGCCCGAGGGTTTCACGGGCGTACGAGGCACCACGCCGCCGACCGCGTCGATCGCCGCTTCGATCTCGCGGTCCGCGGGGGAGACCAGCTGGGCACCGCCGGTGACATACACCTTGTAGCCGTTGTCGGCGGCGGGATTGTGCGACGCGGTGATCTGCACCCCGGCGACGGCACCGAGCGCGCGCACCGCGAACGCGGTGACCGGCGTCGGCAGCGGGCGGGGGAGCGCGACCACGTCGAATCCTGCCGCGGCGAGCACCTCCGTTGCCGCGGTGAAGAATTCGGCGGATCCCGTGCGGGCGTCGCGGCCGACGACGACGGTACCGCCGCCGTGCCCCTGCGCGTCGAGCCAGGCCGCGAGCCCGGCGGTCGTGCGCTCGACGACCGGCACGTTCATGCAGTCCGGGCCGTCGCCGACCGGTCCCCGCAATCCCGCGGTCCCGAAGCGCAGGCTCACAGCCGCGCCGCCAGTTCGCGCAGCAG
>NZ_JADZGH010000184.1:11125-38490 GCF_015865005.1 Rhodococcus sp. CX | reverse complement strand
TCGCCGCGCGCGCCGCGGGAGCACGCGTGCTCCCGCGGCGCGCGCGGCGATCGTCTCGTGCACCGTGGACATGCCGACGAGGTCGGCGCCGAGGGTGCGCAGCATCCGGATCTCGGCCGGCGTCTCGTAGTGCGGGCCGGGCAGACCCGCGTACACCCCCTCCGCGAGCGAGGGGTCGATCTCGCGGGCGAGGCTGCGCAGGTCGGCGGAGTAGGCGTCGACGAGATCGACGAACTGGGCGCCGACCAGTGGCGACCGGCCGGTGAGATTGAGGTGGTCGGAGATGAGCACGGGTTCGCCGACCTTCAGATCCGGGCGGATGCCGCCGGCGGCGTTGGTGAGGATCACGGTGCGGGCGCCGGCCGCGACGGCGGTGCGCACCGGATGCACGACGCGGCTGAGGTCGTGGCCCTCGTAGGCGTGGATGCGCCCGGCCAGCAACAGCACCGGGGTCCGTCCGACGGTCATCGAATGGACGGTTCCGGGATGACCGGCCGCGGTCGGCGGGGTGAAGCCGGGCAGGTCGTTCATGGGTACGTCCGCGACGGTCGGCCCGAACCGTTCGACGGCGGCGCGCCATCCCGAGCCGAGCACCACGGCGACCGGGTGGGCGGCCACTCCGGTGCGCTCGGCGAGGACGGCGGCGGCCCGTCCGGCTTCGGCGGGGGGATCGAGGATGGCGTCGGCTGCTCCCATGGCGCATGACCCTAGTGCCAACCTGCTTGTTACTCGCGAGTAGCTATTGGGTCTATCCTCGTGTCCATGCCTTATCTCGAACGTGACGGCGACGTCTTCGTCCTGTACCTCGGCGACCGGGACCGGGAGGTCGACGAGAACCGCTTCCATCCCGACCGGCTGGCCGAGATCGGTGCGCTGCTCGACGAGGTGGAGGCGCACGACGGTCCCGCCGCACTCGTGACCGCCGCGACCGGAAAATTCTGGAGCAACGGCCTCGACACCGACTGGATCTTCGGGAATCTGCCCGACCTGCCCGGCTATCTCGACACCGTGCACGCGCTGTACGTGCGGATGCTGACCTTCCCCGCCGCGACCGTCGCCGCGATCCAGGGCCATGCGTTCGGCGCCGGCGCGATGCTCGCCCTCACCCACGACTTCGCGGTGATGCGCGCCGACCGCGGCTTCTGGTGCCTGCCCGAGGTGCAGCTCGGTATGCCGTTCACCGTCGGCATGTCCGCGCTGCTGCGCACCCGGCTGACCCCGGCCACCGCGGTCGAGGCCGTCACCACGAGCCGCCGTTACGGAGGCTCCGACGCGCTGGCCGCCGGGATCGTCGCGCAGGCCGTCGACGGGGACGCGGTCCTGGCCGCGGCGGTCGAGCGGGCGGCGGGACTGACCTCGACCCGTGGCGCGAACCTCGGCGTCGTCAAACGGGGCCTGCACGCGCCCCTCGTCGCCGCACTCGAGACGAAGACCGACGAGTCGAACTTCCGCTTCGGCTGACCGTTGGACCGGGCGGTCGGCATGACAGACTGGACGATGTGACGACCGAAGCGGACAGGGTGATCGAGGCGGCGTCCGACGAGCTCATCGCCCTCTCGCATTCGATCCACGCGGAACCGGAACTCGCGTTCGACGAGCACCACAGTGCCGCAAAGGTCGTCGAGGTCCTGCGCGCCGCGGGATTCGAGATCCGCACGGGGATCGCCGATCTCCCGACCGCGTTCGACGCCCGCTTCGGCAGCGGCGAACTCGTCGTCGTACTCGGCGCAGATTCCGACGACGAGTTCGCCGCTGCCGTCGGTGCCGGTCTCGGTCTCGCGTCCGTCGCCGATGCCCTGGGAGTCACCGTGCGGGTCATCGGAACCCCCGCCGAGGAGACCGGCGGGGGCAAGGTGCTCATGCTCGAGCGCGGGGTGTTCGACGACGTCGCCGCGGCGATGATGGTGCATCCGGGTCCCTTCGACATCACCGGTGCGACCTCCCTCGCGCTGGCGGACATCGCCGTCAGCTACGAAGGACGCGAGGCGCACGCGTCGGCGGCACCCGAGTACGGACGCAACGCCGCCGACGCCGCGACCGTCGCCCAGGTCGCGATCGGGTTGCTGCGTCAGCACCTCCTGCCGGGCCAGCAGATCCACGGCATCGTCAGCGACGGCGGCACGGCCCCGAACATCGTGCCCGCGCACACCGAGTTGCTGTACTACCTGCGCGCGACGACCGCGGAGTCGCTCGCCGACCTGTCCGAACGGGCCGGGAACTGCTTCGCGGCAGGGGCGCTCGCCGCCGGCTGCACCCACCGGATCCGGACGGTGTCACCCACCTACACCGAACTCACTCCCGACCCGTGGCTCGTACAGGCATATCGTGAGGTGATCATCGGCATGGGACGGGCGCCGCTGCCCGTCGAAGAGGAAGGATCGCGCCCGCTGGGCAGCACGGACATGGGAAACGTGACGAATGTTGTGCCGGGTATCCATCCGGTCATCGGACTCGATTCGGGTGGTGCGGTCACGCACCAGGCTGCTTTCGCGGCGGCGTGTATCACCGAGTCCGCGGATCGGGCGGTGCTCGACGGAGCCCGGGCGCTCGCGGCGACCGCGGCCCGCGTCGCGTCCGATGCCGGTCAGCGTGATCGCCTCCTCGAAGGGGTCGCGCGCCGATGAACCCCTATGTCGAGAAGTGGCTCGGTGACCACACCCAGGACCTCACCGCATGGCGTCGCCACATCCATGCGAACCCCGAACTGGCGCGCCAGGAGTACGCGACGACCGAGTTCGTCGCGGGGCACCTGTCCGCGGCCGGGCTTGAACCGAAGGTGCTGCCTCGCGGGACCGGCGTGATCTGCGATCTCGGGCCCACCACGGGACCGCGTATCGCCTTGCGCGCCGACATGGACGCCCTGCCGATGCAGGAGCTGACCGGACTGCCGTTCGCGTCCTCGGTCCCCGGTGTTTCGCACGCGTGCGGTCACGACGCCCACACCGCCGTCCTGCTCGGCACCGGACTCGCATTGGCCGAGGTCCCCGAGCTGCCCGTCGGAGTCCGGCTGGTGTTCCAGCCCGCCGAGGAGGTCATGCCGGGCGGTGCCCTGGACGTCGTCGCGGCCGGCGGTCTCGACGGGGTGTCCCGGATCTTCGCGCTGCACTGCGATCCGCGCCTCGAAGCGGGGAAGGTCGGGATGCGGGTCGGTGCGATCACCTCCGCCGCCGACACCGTCGAACTGGTGCTGGATTCGCCCGGTGGTCACACTTCGCGCCCGCACCTGACCGGCGATCTGGTCTACGGGCTCGGCACCGTCATCACCGGACTGCCCGGCATGCTCAGCCGCCGCATCGATCCCCGGACCGGCACCGTCATGGTCTGGGGTGCGGTCAGCGCGGGCAAGGCGCCGAACGCGATTCCGCGGACCGGGATGCTCGCCGGCACCGTGCGTACCGGCGACCACGAGACGTGGGAACTGCTCGAACCCATGGTGCGCGAGGTCGTCCACGGTCTGCTCGCACCGACCGGGGTCAGCTACGAACTGGACTATCGCCGGGGTGTGCCCCCGGTCGTCAACGACGAGGTCTCGGCGCGCATGTTCGAGGCCGCGATCCGGGCCACCGACCCGGACGCCCTGGCCGACACACCGCAATCCGGTGGCGGCGAGGACTTCTCGTGGTACCTCGAGCAGATCCCCGGGGCGATGGGCCGGCTCGGTGTGGGATTCGGGACCGGACCGGCGCTCGACATCCATCAGCCCACGTTCGACCTCGACGAGCGGGCGCTGCCGGTGGGGGTGCGGGTGATGACCAACCTCGTGCTCGGCGCAGGGTGAAACGGCTGGATGAGCTCAGCCTGCCGTTCAGCGCGCTCGACGCCGAAGCGGACGGCGACCATGCCCACACGGCGGTCGGAAAGGTGCAGCTCACCGCGCCGGGGCGCGGCACCGGCCGGATTCTGGTGCGACCTGAGCAGATCTCCGTCGAAGGGGCGGTGGAGAAGTCGTCGTTCACGTCCGCGACATCGCCTTCGGTGGTGCGCACAGCGAGGTGCGGGTCGACGGACCCGACATCACGATCCGCTCACTGCGCGGCGACGTCGACGACCTGCGCCCCGGGGACGCGGTGTCGGTTCGGGTGTGCCTGCCGGGCCCGTTCTACGCGGACTGACGGACCCCGGGCCTGACGGAACCCCGGCCCTCAGAACGCGTCGGGCCGGCCGGGTCCGACGTTGCGGCTGTTGCGGGTCCGCAGGTCCATCACGTAGTCGGAGGGGGCGCCCGCGATCTCCGCGGCATCGGCCATGACCCCGAGGTAGCGGGCGGACGGCAGGCCGCCCTCGTACGCGTCCACGACGTACAGCCACGCGAGAACCGGCCCGTCGGCGGTGTCCACACGCACCCGGATCTTGCGGTGGACGCCCAGTTCGGAGCCCTCCCAGCGGTCGAGGCTGCGCTCGTCCTCGTCCGGCACGTCGTAGAGCACCACGAAGACCTTCGAGTCCTCGTCCTCGACGACGGTCGCGAGGGCACCCTCCCACCCGAGGTCGGCGCCGCTGAACGTCAACCGCCAGCCGTGCAACCACCCGGTACCGGCCATCGGCGAGTGCGGGCAGCGCTGCAACATCTGCTCCGGATGCATGTTGGACCCGTAGGCGGCGTAGATCGGCACGTGCCTAAGGCTAATCGGTCACCGCCCGACGCAGGATTCGGGGCACTTGTCGCCGAGTCCGCGCGTCCGTATGCGCTGCCCGCGCCCGGTGGCATAGCGTTTATGAGGGCGAAGCGGTGACCCTGCACGCCCGGAAACCGGCCCGAGGACCATCTCGGAATCGATACAGAGGAGAAAAATGACCCGGATCGTGATCATCGGCGGTGGGCCTGCGGGCTACGAGGCTGCGCTGGTGGCGGCCCAGTACGGCGCGACGGTGTCACTGATCGATTCGGACGGGATCGGCGGCGCCTGTGTGCTGTTCGACTGTGTGCCGTCGAAGACCTTCATCGCGTCGACCGGGGTGCGCACCGACATGCGCCGCGCCGCGGACCTCGGCATCGAGCTCGAACGCGCCGCCGTCTCGCTGCCGCAGGTCCATGCCCGCGTCAAGGGACTCGCCCGTGCCCAGTCCGCCGACATCCGCACCAAGCTCGAGGCCGCCGGTGTGTCGATCTACTCGGGGCACGGCGAACTCATCGACCGCGAGGTCGGCATGGCGGCCCACCAGGTCCGCGCGAACCTGTTCACCGGCGACGAGAGGGTGCTCGACGCCGACGTCGTTCTCATCGCGACCGGCGCGAGCCCCCGCGTGCTGCCCGGTGCGGTGCCGGACGGTGAGCGCATCCTCACCTGGCGTCAGCTCTACGACCTCGACAAGCTGCCCGAGCACCTGGTCGTCGTCGGGTCCGGTGTCACCGGCGCCGAGTTCGTCTCCGCGTACACCGAAGTCGGCGTGCAGGTCACCCTGGTGTCGAGCCGTGACCGTGTGCTGCCGCACGAGGACGAGGATGCGGCGCTCGTGCTCGAGGACGCGTTCGCCGAGCGCGGTGTCACCCTCGTCAAGCACGCTCGCGCGGACGTGGTCGAACGCACCGAGGACGGGGTGCGCGTGCTGCTCGCCGACGGCCGGATCGTCGAGGGCAGCCACGCTCTCATGACCGTCGGTTCGATTCCCAACACGTCCGGTCTCGGCCTCGAGAAGATCGGGCTCGAGCTCGATCGCGGCGGCTACATCCCGGTCGACCGCGTGTCGCGCACCGCGGTGCCGGGCGTCTACGCCGCGGGTGACTGCACCGGTCTGCTGCCGCTCGCGTCGGTTGCCGCGATGCAGGGCCGCATCGCGATGTACCACGCGCTCGGTGAAGGCGTGAGCCCCATCAAGCTCAAAACCGTTGCGTCCGCCGTGTTCACGCGCCCGGAGATCGCCACGGTCGGTGTCAGCCAGGCCGCGATCGACAACGGCGAGGTCCCGGCGCGGACCGTGATGCTGCCGCTGAACACCAACCCGCGCGCGAAGATGGCGGGACTCAAGCGCGGTTTCGTGAAGATCTTCTGCCGTCCCGCGACCGGCGTGGTCATCGGTGGTGTCGTGGTCGCGTCGACGGCGTCGGAGCTGATCCTGCCGATCGCGATCGCCGTGCAGAACAACCTGTCGGTCAACGATCTCGCGGCGACCTTCTCGGTGTACCCGTCGCTGAGCGGGTCGATCACGGAGGCGGCGCGGCAGCTCATGCGGCACGACGATCTCGACTGATCGAGTCTCGTTCGACGGTGGCGCGTTTCACGATGTGAGACGGCGTGTTCACATGGTGGTGCCGTGATGAGGTAGGCTCTTCCCGGGTCGGTCGTACCCACGACCGCTCGTCACGGCATCCCTCCGCCCGCAGATCCGGACGCTCGGTGCTGCTTCGCTCACCACCCCTCTGCTCGTGGAGTACCCATGACACGTATCCGCGCCCGCCGTCTGGACGGGTTGACCAGTTCCGCCATCCGAGATCTGCTCGAAGTCACCGCCCGTCCCGAGGTGATCAGCCTCGCCGGCGGCCTGCCCGCCGCCGAGCTGCTGCCCACCGCGCGGCTCGCCGAGGCCGCCGCGTCCGCGCTCGCCGATCCCGCGACCGCCCAGTACACCGAGACCTGCGGGCTCGGGGACCTGCGCACGGTGATCGCCGCCCGCGAGAGCGGCCGCCTCGGCCGCACGGTGGATCCGCAGCAGGTCGTCGTCACCCACGGTTCGCAGCAGGCCCTGAGCCTGATCGCGCAGGCGCTGCTCGACCCGGGCGATCTCGTCGTCGTCGAGGAACCCGCGTATACCGGGGCGCTGCAGGTGTTCCGGGCCGCCGAGGCCACCCTCGCCTCCGTTCCCGTCGACGACGACGGCCTCGACACCGATGCGCTCGAGGAACTGCTCGTGCGCGGCGCGCGGCCGGTGCTCGTGCACACCGTCGCCACCTTCCACAATCCGCGCGGGGCGGTTCTGTCGGCGCCGCGGCGGGCGCACCTCGCGGCACTTGCCGATCGCTACGGATTCCGCATCGTCGAGGACGATCCGTACGGCGACCTGTGGTTCGGTACACCGCCTCCGGCGCCGGTCGCCTCCCACACGGACCGGGTGATCCGGCTGTCGAGCGCGTCGAAGATCATCGCCCCGGCGCTGCGGGTCGGCTGGCTGCTCGCCGACCGCGACGTGTGCGCGTCCGTGGAACTGCTCAAGCAGGGCGCGGATCTGTGCGGATCGTCGCTGACCCAGCGGATCGCCGCGGATCTGCTCGCCGACACCGCCTGGCTCGACGCCCATCTGACGACCCTGCGCGCCACCTACGGTGCCCGCGCGCACGCACTGGCCGCCGCTCTCACGGCCGAATTCGGTCCGGACGTGACGTATTCGCCGGTGCGGGGCGGCATGTTCACCTGGTCGTCGCTGCCCACCGTGGTTCCGGCCGCCGAATTGCTCCCTGTCGCAGCGGATCTCGGTGTCGCCTTCGTTCCGGGTGATGCGTTCGCGGTGGCAGGCGACCACACGCACTCCGTGAGGCTGTGTTTCGCCACCTCCGCGGAGGACGAACTCGCCGAGGCCGTCCGGCGCCTGGGCGCGGCGGTGCGGACCGCCGAGGGCGCCCGCCCGCCGGCCCGGGCTCAGGCCCAGTCGTAGGTTCGTTCGACCGCCTTGTTCCACTCGCCGTACAGGCGCTCGCGTTCCGTCTCGTCGAGTGCGGGCTCCCAGGTGTCGCCGACCGCCCAGTTGCGGCGGATGTCGTCCTCGCCCTCCCAGAATCCGACGGCGAGACCGGCCGCGTAGGCCGCGCCGAGCGCGGTGGTCTCCGCGACCACCGGACGCACCACCGGCACCCCGAGGATGTCGGCTTGGAACTGCATCAGGGTGCGGTTGACGACCATGCCGCCGTCGACCTTGAGGGTGCTCAGATCGACCCCGGAATCCGCGCGCATCGCCTCGATGACCTCGCGGGTCTGGTACGCGGTCGCCTCCAGGGCGGCACGCGCCAGGTGGCCCTTGTTGACGAACCGGGTCAGACCCGCGATGACGCCGCGGGCGTCGGGGCGCCAGCGGGGCGCGAACAGCCCGGAGAACGCCGGCACGAAGTAGGCGCCGCCGTTGTCGGGGACGGTCGCGGCGAGGTCCTCGATCTCCGCTGCGGAGCGGATGATTCCGAGATTGTCGCGCAGCCACTGCACGAGCGATCCGGTCACCGCGACGGATCCTTCGAGCGCGTACACCGCCGGAGCGTCACCGATCCGGTAGCAGACCGTCGTGAGCAGGCCGTGCTCGCTGCGCACCGGCGTGGTGCCGGTGTTGAGCAGCAGGAAGTTTCCGGTGCCGTAGGTGTTCTTCGCCTCGCCGGGCGACAGGCACGCCTGCCCGAAGGTGGCGGCCTGCTGGTCGCCGAGGATGCCCGCGACCGGAACCCCCGCGAGCGGACCGCGTTCGCGTGCGTAGCCGTACACCTCGGACGAACTGCGGATCTCCGGCAGCATCGACATCGGGATCCCGAAGTCCGCGCAGATCTGCGGATCCCATTGCAGCGTCCGGAGATTCATCAGCATCGTGCGCGAGGCGTTGGTGACGTCGGTGACGTGCACACCCGGTTCCTGCGTGCCGTTGCCGACGCCGCCGGTCAGATTCCACACGATCCAGCTGTCCACGGTGCCGAACGCCAGCTGCCCGGCCTCCGCCTTCTCTCGGGCGCCTTCGACGTTGTCGAGGATCCAGCGCACCTTCGGGCCCGAAAAGTACGTCGACAGAGGCAGTCCCGTCGCCTCGCGGTACCGGTCGACGCCGGCGTCCCCGGCGAGTTCGCCGATGAGCCGATCCGTGCGGGTGTCCTGCCACACGATCGCGTTGTACACCGGCTTGCCGGTGGTGCGGTCCCACACCACGGCGGTCTCACGCTGATTCGTGATGCCGATCGCGACGACCGAGCCGCGCGGCAGGTCGGCCTTCGCCAGCGCCAGGGCTGCGACCTCGCGGGTGTTCGTCCACAGCGTCTCGGGGTCGTGTTCGACCCATCCCGAGCGCGGGAAGATCTGTTCGTGCTCGGTCTGCGCGACCGAGACGATGCGGCCGTCGTGGTCGAACAGGATGCAGCGGCTCGACGTGGTGCCCTGGTCGATCGCAGCGATGTACTGATTCACGGCGGCCTCGCTCGAAATCGGTGGTCGGGAAGGTTGCGTCCGGGTCAGCGGTACGAGGGCAAAACTACTAGCCTGGGTCCGGATACGTCGACGAGGCACAGGGAGTGGCGCGGTGACCAACCAAGCGGGTGTGCAGATCCTCGGGCCCGAGCAGCGCCGCGAGGCGTGGCAGCGACTGGGTTCCGAACAGTTCGATGTGGTCGTCATCGGTGGAGGCGTGGTCGGTGCCGGTGCCGCACTGGACGCCGCGACCCGCGGGTTGCGGGTCGCCCTCGTCGAGGCACGGGATTTCGCCTCGGGCACCTCGAGCCGGTCGTCGAAGATGTTCCACGGCGGGCTGCGCTATCTCGAACAGCTCGAGTTCGGTCTGGTCCGGGAAGCGCTGCGCGAGCGGGAACTGTCGCTGACGACGCTCGCCCCGCACTTGGTCAAGCCGCTCGAGTTCCTGTTCCCGCTCACCCACCGGGTCTGGGAGCGGCCGTACATCGCCGCCGGGATCTTCCTCTACGACCGGATGGGCGGGGCGAAGTCCGTACCCGCGCAGAAACACCTGACCCGGTCGGGGGCACTGCGCATGGCGCCGGGTCTCAAGCGGTCGTCGCTCATCGGCGGGATCCGCTACTACGACACGGTCGTCGACGACGCTCGGCACACGATGACGGTGGCGCGGACGGCGGCGCACTACGGCGCGGTCGTGCGTACGTCGACGCAGGTGGTCGGGTTCCTGCGGGAAGCGGACCGGGTGTCGGGTGTACAGGTGCGCGATTCCGAGGACGGAACCGTCACCGAGGTCAAGGCACACGTGGTGATCAACGCGACGGGGGTGTGGACCGACGAGATCCAGGCGCTGTCGCGGCAGCGCGGCCGGTTCCGGGTGCGTGCCTCGAAGGGCGTGCACATCGTGGTGCCCCGCGACCGCATCGTCGCCGATTCCGCGATCATCCTGCGCACCGAGAAGTCGGTGCTGTTCGTCATCCCGTGGGGCAACCACTGGATCATCGGCACCACCGACACCGACTGGAATCTCGATCTCGCGCACCCCGCGGCGACGAAGGCCGACATCGACTACATCCTCGACCACGTCAACGAGGTTCTCGTCACCCCGCTCACCCCCGAGGACATCGACGGGGTGTACGCGGGTCTGCGTCCGCTGCTCGCGGGACAGCTTCGAGGTCTCGTCGCTCTCCCCCGCGAGCATGCGGTCGCGCGCGTGGCGCCCGGGCTGGTGGCGATCGCCGGCGGCAAGTACACCACCTACCGCGTCATGGCCGAGGACGCCGTCGATCTGGCCGCCGAGGACATTCCGTCGCGCATCGCGCCGTCGATCACCGAGAGGGTGCCGCTGGTGGGCGCCGACGGGTACTTCGCGCTCGTGAACCAGACGATGCACCTCGCCGATCGGTACCGGGTGCACCCGTACCGGATCAAGCATCTGCTCGACCGGTACGGCTCGCTCGTCGAGGAGGTGCTCGCCCACGCCGACGGCAAACCCGAACTGCTGCAACCTCTCACCGATGCGCCGCAGTACCTGCAGGTCGAGGTCGTCTACGGAGCCGCCGCCGAAGGCGCGCTGCACCTCGAGGACCTGCTCGCGCGGCGCACCCGGATCTCCATCGAGTATCCGCACCGCGGGGTGCACTGCGCCGAGCAGGTCGCGCGGCTCGTCGCTCCGATCCTGGGCTGGGACACGGAGACGGTGGATCGGGAGATCAGCACGTACCGCGCGCGGGTCGACGCCGAGGTCCGGTCGCAGAGCCGACCCGACGACGAGTCCGCGGACGCGTTGCGCGCGGCGGCACCCGAGGCCCGCGCCGAGATCCTCGAACCGGTGCCGGTCTGGGGCTGACCACCGGGAACCGTCACAGCCCGCTCACAGCTCGGCGAGCAGGTCCTTCCAGAACGCCTTCACATCGTCCGCGGAATCCGGGGACGGAAGCCGGTTGTGCGCGACCGCGATCCGGCTCCTGCCGGGGCCGCTCTCACCGATGGTGACCTCGACGCGGGTGCCGTCGTCGAGCGCGCAGCGCCAGTATCGCCACTTCGGCGTCGTGGAGGTCGTCGGGTCGCCGGCGAGATCCCGGCCGGCGAGGCGGGTACGGCCGCCGACCAGAGCGGTCCACGCCGCGAGCGCGTCGTCCGGTGATCCGTCGACGGTGCGGCTCGCGGCG
Source organism: Rhodococcus sp. CX (assembly GCF_015865005.1). Taxonomy (NCBI): domain Bacteria; kingdom Bacillati; phylum Actinomycetota; class Actinomycetes; order Mycobacteriales; family Nocardiaceae; genus Rhodococcus; species Rhodococcus sp. CX. The sequence goes on along the minus strand of NZ_JADZGH010000184.1, from coordinate 27,236 downwards.
GCGGAGAAGGTTCCGTCCGACTGCTGGCCGGGAACGCGCCGGCCGATGTGCTGTTCGTAGGCGACGGTGACGGACTGGGCCCACCATCCCGCGTTCGCGACGCCGAGCGAATCGAGTTCACGTTGCACGTGCGGGGCGATGTCCCGGTGATCCAGCTCGGCTGCGCCGAGTTCGTCGAGCCGACGGACCCACTGTTCCCACGGCCGGGAGGTGCTGCGCTCGATGGCGGTGACGTTGGCGGGCGCGGTCATGGCTCCGACCCTAGCCCCGGGGTCCGACACCGGGGTCCGGAATTCGGCGGTCCCGGTCAGTGGGTCAATGGGGTCAGTGGGTCAGCAGGACCTTCGTGAGCACGACCGACAAGGCGACCAGCATGATGACCGCGGCACTCGTGAGCCAGCCCCTGCTGGGACGCTTGCCGTTGAGCCTGCCGATGACGAGGACGATGCCACCGATCCGCACGAGCACCGCGATCTCGGCGAGCAGCTGCGCAGTGTGCGGCTCGAGCCAGCCGATCCATCCGATCGCCAGGATCACGCACGGCATCACCGCCGAACTGAGGATCGGTACCGAGTTGCGGACCTCGGCCCAGCGCTCGGCAGTGGTCAGCTGCGCGCCCTCCCGGACACTGTGCCCGACCGCCTCGGCGAAGACGTGGGCGACGAACGTCGACAACGTGGTACCAAGGACGATCGCGATGCCGACGTACTTGTCTTCGGTCACCACCGGCACGAGCGCCGCCAGCCGCATCAGTGCCTACATCTACGGCAACATCCTGGTGCTGGCGGCGTTGCTGCGGTCGAGCGGCTGACTCCGCGAGAACAGGGGACCGTGCAGCACGGCGTGGGCGTCGACCTTCATGCACACAAGGGTGGCATGCAGTGACCGTGTCTGCGTGCTTCTGTGTCGTTTGTGGGTCGTCGTCTGTGGTTGTCACCGGCTTTCGTGTGCGGGAACCTTCGGGCTGTAGTGGATGGGCAGGTCGCGGCGGTCGAGCGGCGGCAGGTTCCGCGCCGGGGTGTGCACGAGCGGCGCATCGCCCGGGATCCGGCCGGCTTCCCGGTCCCACCCGGCGCGGGCCCGCGGATGGTAGCGATAACGCCACGGCACGAGCCGGGTACCGAGACCGATCGCCCGGCCGATCACCCGGTGCAGCCGCTCCTCCGGGCGTGACCACGACAGGCCGAGCAGGTGGCGCACGGGCTGGTCGTAGAGGCCGACGGTCAGCCACAGGAATCCGCGGGTGACGACCGAACGCACGGCCCGCCAGACCGGTGCCGGAAACCACCGGAGGAACGGCGGCCGGTCGAGCTGCGACAGGTCGAGGACGTCCCGGGTGGCCTTGTTGTCCTCGAGGACGTTCCGGCAGATGTGGTCCCAGTACTCGAGGAACGCCTCCCACGACTCGGGGACCGGGCGCATCGACATCCCGTAGAGGCGGTACCACTGCACGTGCTCGTCGAACAGCCGGTGCTTGTCGGCGAGCGAGAGCGGGCCGTCGAACCATTCGATGGACACGACCAGGCTGTAGAAGAACGTGGCGTGTGCCCAGTAGAACGTGTCGGGGTCCAGCGCGTGGTACTTGCGGCCGCGGGCGTCGACGCCCTTGATGGTGTCGTGGTATCCGCGCACCTGGCGTGCGGTCTCGGCGGCACGGGGTCCGTCGAACACGACGCCGTAGATCGGATACAGCGATCGGTACAGACGTTCCCAGCGTTCGTCGAAGAACTTCGAATGCTGTTCGACGCCGGCACCGAGGCCGGGGTGCATGTTCTGCATCGACCCGGCCCACGGCCCGAACAGCATGCCGCGCCACCCGCCGAAGTACTTCCAGGTGAGCGAATCCGGCCCGAGCGGCACCGGCGAGTTCTGACTACGCATGTTGTCAGAGTAGAATTCCGGCGCGCAGGGGTCAACGACAGGATCGAGCCGTGGAACCAACGCGCCGCAGTTGGGCGGGCACCGCCCTCGAGGAGCGTCGGCGCGTGAGACGCGAGGCCCTTCTGGAGGCGGGAATAGAGCTGCTCGGGGCCGTCGACCGGTCGGCCTCGAACGTGCGAGCGGTGTGCCGCGCTGCCGGACTCACCGAACGGTATTTCTACGAAAGCTTCGGCGACCGGGACAAGTTCGTCCGTGCCGTCTACGACGAGGTCGGTGACCGCGCACGGACGGCACTGATCGAAGCTGTCGCCGGAGCGCCCCCGAACAAGCGCGCGGACGCCGCCGTGCGCGTGTTCGTCGAGCTGATGGTCGATCAGCCCGCCATGGGACGGGTACTGCTGCTCGCGCCGCTGCGTGAACCGGCGATCGGCACCAGCGGCGTCGAGCTGGCGCCTCAGTTCGTGACACTCGTGCGGGAGCAGCTCCCCATCGAGGACCCGGAGAAACGGCACATGGTCGCGGTCGGGCTGGTCGGTGCGCTGACCAGCCTGTTCATGGGCTACCTCGAAGGCACGATCGTCGTGCCCCGAGAAACGCTCGTGCAGCACTGCGTCGAACTCGTCGAGTGCGCCGGACGCGGTTGATCCTGCACCTGGGGGACACGGTTGCACGGCCTCGAGGAGGGGTATCCGTCACCCGACGAAGGGAGAATGCGATGCCGAACCCCTCGACCAAGGACGAGAAACTCTACGAGGAGCTTCGTGACGACGGTGCTTCGAAGGAGAAGGCCGCGCGAATCGCGAATGCCGCCGCCTCGCGCGGACGGTCGTCGGTGGGGCACAAGGGCGGCAAGTCCGGTTCGTACGAGGACTGGACCGTCGCGGAACTGAAGAAGCGCGCCAAGGAGATCGGGCTCACCGGATACTCGTCGAAGCGCAAGGGAGAGCTGATCAAGGCCCTGCGCAATCACTGAGGTGCGCAATCACTGAGGTGCGCGATCACCGATCCGCGCCTCGCTGACAGCGCGGGCAGTGGTAGAAGATCCGCTCCGGGTCGTTCGCGGCGCCCAGCGTGCCGGACACTACCGTGCTGCCGCAGCGGAGGCACGGTCGTCCGGCCCGCCCGTACACCCACAGGTTCCGGCCCGGACGGCGGTCACCCGTCGTGATGCGCACGGCGCGGTCGCGGTTGGCGACGAGCAGCCTGTGTGCCAGATCCACCCACGCGGCAAGGTCGCCGGCGTCTGCGACGGGCACTGCGGGATGCACCCCGCGCAGGAAACACAGTTCGCTGCGGTACACGTTCCCGACACCGGCGAGGACCCGCTGATCGAGCAACGCCAGTCCGACGGGCCGAGCAGGATCGCGTGCGAGATTGGCGGCTGCCGGAGCCGGATCCCACGACGGGCCGAGCAGATCCGGGCCCAGATGCCCGATGGCATCGGACTCGCGGTCGCGAGGAAGGACCTCGACGATCCCGAGGTCGAAACCCACCGCCTGCACATCGGCGGTCTCGAGAACCAGGCGCGCACGGAAACCGGGTTTGCGCCAGCGGGCGCCACGGGCGTAGATCTGCCATTCGCCGTCCATCATCAGGTGCGTGTGCACCGTGTACTCGGGCAACCGCGTCAGGATGTGCTTACCGTACGCGACGGTGCCGGTCACCTCCGCGCCGGACAGATCCACGGTGGCGTAGCGCGGAACCCGGAAGTCGGAGCGCGTCAACGTCTTTCCCGCCAGCGCCGCGTGCAGCCGCGCCGCGGTCCGGAACACGGTGTCGCCCTCGGGCATGTCAGGCCCGCAACCGATAGCCGCGCGGTGTCGCCGAGAATCCCGCCTCGGACAGCAGCGCCGCGAAGTCGTGCCCGTGGATCGAACGCCCGTCGACCTTCTCCACCACGATCTTGTCGACGCTGCCCCGCTTGACGGTGGCCGCGAGCGACGCGCACGCCACGCGCAGCACGCCGGGATCGTCGTCGAACGTCAGGAGGGTGCGGCCCCCGCGCTCGACGAACAGCACCAGCCTCCCGTCGACCAGCACCACCAGCCCGCCGGCCTTGCGGCCCGGACGATGCCGGGTCGTGTCGTCGGCGCGCGGCGCCGGCCACGGCAGCGCCGCGCCGTACGGATTGGCGGGGTCGCATGCCGCGAGCGTCACCGCCGGGGTCTCGGCGTGGCGACCCTCGAGGGATTCGCAGTAGGAACGCAACCGATCCACGACCTCGGGCGTCGAGAACTGGGCACCGCCGAGCGAATCGACGAAATAGCCGCGACGGCAGCGGCCCGATTCCTCGAAACGCGCGAGCACCTTGTACATCAGGGCGAATCCACCGGGCACGGACTCGCCGGCCACCACCCCGCGCGTCACCACCCCGTACCGTTCGAGCAGGAGTTCGGCGGTCGCGTGGGCGCGCACCGTCGACTGCGGTTCGGGTTCGGGCAGCAGCGACCACCGCCCGCCCACCGTCGGGGGTCCGGTCCGCGACGGCAGCGCCGGGCGACCCCGGTACATGCGCGAACGCGGTGCGCGGCGGGGTGCGCGGTGCGCCGGGGTGGCGCGGGACGTGTCCCCGATCAGGGCGCGCAGAGGCGCGAGGGTGTCGCCGCCGATGTGCCCCGCCCACACCAGATCCCACAGCGCCGCCGCGGCGGCCGCGTCGCTGACCTGGAGGCCCTGCGCCGCCAGCGCGTCGGCGAGCTGACGGAAGAAGAACCCGCCGCCGCCGGCCAGCGCGTCGAGGATCGCCCGGTGGGTGTCGTTCAACTCGATGTCGGTGGGTGGCGCCAGGGTGGTCGATGCCGCGTCGGCCGGGTGCAGGCACACCCAGCCGTCCTTGCCCGAGATCGAGCCGGCGCCCGACCACAGCACCTCACCGGTCGCGGTGAGCTCGTCCAGCATCGCGGGGGAGTAGTCCCGCACCCGGGGTGCGAGCACGAGCGGTTCCAGGGCGCTGGCCGGGACCGGGAACCCGGCGAGCTGGTCGACGACGGCCGCGACCCCGTCGATGCCGCGCAGCCCGCCGCCGATGTTGTGCCACGCGGGCAGGAATCGTCCGAGGGTCGCGGTGCTGACCGGTTCCACCTCCTGGCGCGCGGCCGCGAGGGAGCGGCGACGCAATCGTCGCAGCACCTCGGTGTCACACCATTCCGATCCGGTCGCACCGGGACGGAATTCTCCTGTCGTGACGCGTTTCTCGTCGGCGAGGCGGTGCAGGACGTCCTGGACCACGGCGGCGCCGAGACCGAACCGCGCCGCAGCCTCGGCAGTGGTGAACGGTCCGTGGGTGCGGGCGTACCGCCCGACGAGGTCGCCGAGCGGATCGGCAACCGGTTCGACGAACGCCGTGGGCACGCCGATCGGCAGCGGCACGCCGAGGGCGTCGCGCAACCGGGATGCGTCCTCGATCGCCGCCCACCACACGTGGCCGGCGAACGACACCTCCAGCACCCGGTTGCGGGCGGCGAGATCGGCGATCCATTCCGCCGGGTCGGCGATGCTCCGTTCCCGTAGTTCGGCGAGGGTCAGCGGCCCGAGCAGACGCAGCAGATCCGCGACACCCTCGGCGTCCCGGGCGCGCCGGTCCGGCACCAGCCGTTGCAGTTCGTGTTCGGCCGCGGCGATGACGTCGGCGTCGAGCAGTTCCCGCAACTCGACGCGCCCGAGCAGTTCGGCGAGCAGCGACGAGTCCAGCGACAGGGCGGCCGCGCGGCGTTCGGCGAGGGGACTGTCCCCGTCGTAGAGGAATGCGCCGACGTAGTCGAACAGCAGCGAACTCGCGAACGGGGACGCGGTGGCGGTCTCGACGTCCACCAGGCGGATCTGCCGACGGGCGATGCGTCCGAACAGGTCCCGCAGGGCGGGCAGGTCGTAGACGTCCTGCAGGCATTCGCGGACAGTCTCGAGCAGGATCGGGAACGTGGGGTAACGGCGTGCCACGTCCAGCAACTGGGCCGAGCGCTGCCGCTGCTGCCACAGCGGGGCGCGTTTGCCGGGGTTGCGACGCGGCAGCAGCAGGGCGCGGGCCGCGCACTCCCGGAACCGGGACGCGAACAGGGCCGACCCGCCGACCTGTTCGGTGACCAGATCCTCGATCTCGTCGCGGTCGAAGACGAAGATCTCCGCGCCGGGCGGGTCGTCCTCGGTGTCGGGCAACCGGACGATGATGCCGTCGTCGGAGGCCGTCGGATTGGATTCGACACCGAACCGCTCCTGCAGGCGTGCGCCCACCGCGAGTGCCCAGGGTGCGTGCACCCGCAGCCCGAACGGTGAGTGCAATACGAGCCGCCAGTCGCCGAGTTCGTCGCGGAACCGTTCGACGACGAGGGTGCGGTCGGTGGGCAGGTGCCCGGTCGCGGTGCGTTGTTCGTCGAGCAGCCGGATCAGGTTCCTGGTGGAGTTGTCGTCGAGTCCGCTTTCCTTGCAGCGGGTTTCGGCGTCCTCCGGGGTGGCGTGTCCGAGTTCGCGGACGAATTCGCCCAGGGCTGCGCCGAGTTCGGCTGGCCGGCCCTGGCCGTCGCCGTGCCAGAACGGCAACCGGCCGGGTCGGCCGTAGGCGGGGGAGACCAGTACACGGTCGAAGGTGATCTCCTCGATCCGCCAGCTGGTCGCGCCGAGCGCGAAGACGTCGCCGACCCGCGACTCGTACACCATTTCCTCGTCGAGTTCGCCTACCCGCGTGGCCTTTTCGCCGACCATATAGACGGTGAACAGACCGCGGTCGGGAATCGTCCCGCCGGAGGTGACCGCGAGACGCTGCGCTCCCGGACGCCCCGTGAGGGTGCCTTCGGTACGGTCCCACACCAGACGCGGTCGCAGTTCGGCGAATTCGTCCGAGGGGTACCGTCCGGCCAGCAGATCCAGAGTGGATTCGTAGGCCGAACGGGGGAGTGTCGCGAACGATCCGGTGCGGCGCACGGTCTCGAACCAGTCGTCGACGTCGAGTGGTTCGAGCGCGGCTGCGGCCACGGTCTGCTGGGCCAGCACGTCCAGCGGGTTCGCCGGTACCTGCAGGGCCTCGATGCGGCCCGCGACCATTCGTTCGACGGTGACCGCACAGTGGATCAGGTCGGTGCGGTGCTTGGGGAAGAGCACACCGCGGGAGACCTCGCCGACCTGGTGGCCGGCGCGCCCGACGCGTTGCAGTCCGCTGGCCACCGACGGAGGGGCCTCGACCTGGATCACGAGATCCACGGTGCCCATGTCGATGCCGAGTTCGAGGCTCGACGTCGCGACGACGCACGCGAGCCGGCCCGATTTGAGATCGTCCTCGATCAGCGCGCGCTGATCCTTGCTCACCGAGCCGTGGTGGGCGCGGGCCAGCAGCGGTTCGGCGCCGTAGCTCACCTCGGTCGGGGCACCGATCTGCGCGGGCGGACGCGGTTCCCGGTCCACGGTGGCCCCGGCGCGTTCGGCGTGAATCTCGTTGAGCCGCGCCGTCAGTCGCTCGGCCAGGCGTCTCGAGTTCGCGAACACGATCGTCGACCGGTGGGCGGTGATGAGGTCGACGAGTTGTTCCTCGACATGTGGCCAGATCGAGCCGGCCTGCGGGGTGGCCGGGAACGGATCCTCGCCCGCGATCTCGTTCTCCGGCGCCGCGACGCCGAGTTCGGTCATGTCCTCGACCGGCACCCGGACGGTGAGGTCCCAGGTCTTGGTCGCCGGGGGCGCGACGATACGGATCGGGGCCTGCCCGGTCAGGAACCGGCCGACCTCCTCGTGGGGACGCACCGTCGCGGACAGGCCGATCCGTTGCGCCGGGCGCGACAGGAGCAGGTCGAGCCGTTCGAGGGAGACCGCGAGGTGCGTGCCGCGTTTGGTTCCGGCGACCGCGTGCACCTCGTCGACGATCACCGTCTCCACACCGGCGAGCGTTCTGCGGGCCGCCGAGGTAAGCATGAGGAACAGCGACTCGGGGGTGGTGATGAGGATGTCCGGCGGCTTCTGGACGAGCTTGCGCCGGTCGGCGGGGGTGGTGTCGCCCGAGCGCACCCCGACGGTGATCTCGGGTGGGTCCAGCCCGAGGCGTTTCGCGGTCTGGGTGATCCCCACCAGGGGGGAGCGCAGGTTCCGTTCGATGTCGACGGCCAGCGCCTTCAGCGGCGAGACGTAGAGAACCCGCGTCGTGCGGGTGTCGCGGGGTTCGGCCGCCAGCCGGTCGAGCGACCACAGGAACGCCGAGAGGGTCTTGCCGGAGCCGGTCGGCGCGACGACGAGGGTGTGCAGCCCCGACGAGATCGCCTCCCACGCCCCGAGCTGGGCGGGAGTGGGGGCCGCGAATGCGCCCGCGAACCACTCGCGGGTGGGCGCGGAGAAGCGGTCGAGGACGGCATCGGTCACTCGTCCATGGTGCACCCGGGGTCCGACATGCGTCGCAGCTGTGCAGGTTGCCTGGCTGTCGCCAGGGGCAGGTTTGCCCGGCTGTTCCCACGGGTAGGCCACGGAGGTCCCTGCCAGCGATCCTCCTGGCCGGAAGGCACGAGGGTTCTGCCGGCCGGCAGAACTCGAAAGAAGGGAACCGTCATGGCCGAGCACGCGACACGCAGTATGACGCGGACACCTGTCCAGACCGCTGCCCTGGTGATCGGGGCACTGTTCCTCCTCGTCGGGATTCTCGGGTTCATCCCCGGCATCACGACCAACTACGACACCATGACCTTCGCCGGTCACCACTCCGAGGCGATGCTGCTCGGCGTGTTCAACGTTTCGATCCTCCACAACATCGTGCATCTGCTCTTCGGTGTGGCCGGGCTCGCGATGGCGCGCACCGTCCCTGCTGCCAGGGCGTTCCTCGTGGGCGGCGGCGTGATCTACGCGGTGCTGTGGATCTACGGACTGGTGGTCGACGCGGACAGCTCCGCGAACTTCGTTCCGCTCAACACGGCGGACAACTGGCTGCACTTCGGACTGGCGGTCATCATGATCGCGGCCGGTGCGCTGCTGGAGCCGCGTAACGATCGGGCGCTGCGCAGCGAGCGCGCGCGGTAAATGTCCGCGGATCGTGCGAGCGCCGGTTCAGTCCGGATCGGCGTTCAGGATCCGGTCGACGATCGAGCGAGCGGTCTCGGCGGCGCGCGGATCGTCAAGGCGCAGTGCGGTGTTGGTGGCCGCGAGGACGGCATCGATCTCGAACGCGACCTCGTCCGGGTCGCGATCCGGGACGGTGCCGTCCTCGCGCGCGTGCCGGTACTCGCCGGCCAGCAGGTCCAGCCAGTCGCGGCGGTCGCGGGCGAGTGCGTCGCGGACCGGTCCGGGGCGGCTGTCGAACTCGGCGATCGTGGCGGCGCGGAAGCATCCGCCCGGAAACGCCGGTTCGATCGCGTAGTCGAGCCACCGGTCGATCAGGGCGCGGAGTCGCGGAAGTCCAGCGGGTTCGCGCAGGGCGGGCCGGACGATCCGTTCGACGAACACTTCCCGGGCCGCGTCGACGGCGGCCACCTGCAGGTTCTCCTTGCTGCCGAACAGTGTCGCAACCCCGCTCTTGCTGAGGCCGAGGTCGGTCGCGAGGCGTCCGATGCTCACCCCGTTGAGGCCCTCGACCGATGCCACGTCCACCGCGTGCCGGGTGATGGTCGCGCGGGTGCGTGCGCCCTTGAGCAGTCGTAGGTCGGACGTCGATGCGGGTTCCGTCACGCGAATCATCCTCTCACGTCTTGCCGAAGTGGACGAACGGTCGTACTGTCATATGCACGAACGATCGTACTCCCTTCTTCAGTCGAGACCCGGAGGGTCAGCCATGACGAACTCGATCTCCCGAACCGTCCCTGCCTCGCCCTGGACCGAGGCGACGGACCCGATGTGCCTGCCCGCAGCGACGCAAGCGGCACTCCTCGCCGACGCCCCCTGGTCGAGATACGCCGTGATGGGCGACTCGATCGCCGAGGGCATCGGCGATCCCAGCCCCGGATACGCGACCTCACCGTGGGCCGATCGGGTCGCGGCCGCGCTGCGCGCCACCCATCCGGACCTGGCGTATCTCAACACCGGGCGCATGGGCGCCACCAGCGGGCAGGTGGTGGCGACCCAGCTGTCACCCGTGCTGGACTTCGCGCCCGATCTGATCCACATCACGTGCGGTTCCAACGACCTGTGGTCCGCCCGTCCGGACCTGCGGCGCACCGCCGACAATCTCGAGTCGCTGTTCGCGGCGGCTCACGACACCGGTGCCACCGTCACCACGCTCACCCTGGCCGACGCGTTCGTCGGCGACGACATGCTCGCGCTCCGCGACGGCGTCATGGCGGTGAACGACCTGGTCCGCACGCTCGCCGCCCAGTACGACGCCGTGCTGCTGGATCTGTGGCAGCACCCGCTGCGACTGCGGCCGGAACTGCTCAGCGCCGACCGGATCCACTTCACGATGACCGGGCACGCGGTGCTGGCCACCGAAATGGTCCGGGCGCTGCACGCGAGGATGTCGCAGTCCGTCAACCCGCTTCGGTAGCGGACCGATCGCGGCGGGGCAGCGAGAGCAGCGCGGAGACCAGGAAGCACAGGGCACCGACGAATGTCCCTGCGTTGGCCCAGAAGTCGCTGGCCTCGGCGCCGCTGGAGGTGATGAACGCACCGGCCGCGGAGATCCCGAATGCGATGCATCCGACCAGATTCACCCACACGGCCCATCCGTCGCGACCGCGCGGTACCCACGTCCGCGCACCTTCCTGGTACACGCGGAGCGCGAGTGCCCCGCTGATCAGGAACGCCACCGACCCCGCCGCGTCGGGCCGCCACACGAGGTGCCGCTCCTCGGTGACGTCGTAGGCCTGCAGGGCGGCAGCGGTACTGACGTTGAACAGCACCGTCCCCACGCTCTGCACGGCGGACGACAGCCATTCCGCCCGGAGCAGGGACTCCCCGCCGGTCTCCGTGGTCATGGGTCCGCTGCGCAGAAGCTGGATCAACCCCGCGGCGGTGAAGAACCACGCTCCGACGAAGAAGAACCCGTTGGCGCGCGAGGTACCGAGGAGGCCGGCGAGCACGGGCGCGGATCCGATTGCGAAACAGGCCGATCCGATGACGAAGCCCCAGCACTGCTTCCGCAGCGTCGGCCGCACGTGGATTCCGGAATGCGCAGCGGGCGGAACGTTGTCCATGGCAACCTCCGGTCGGATGGAGACGACCCATCGAGTATCGCCGGTGCGGTAGTCCCTCGGCCTCGTCTCGGCGAGACCGGTCCGGGTGCCTCCCGCCGAATCAGCTTTCCGCCGTGCGTGATTGCAGGGGATCCGCGGGAAGTCGGTCCGCCTGCGCGAACCTGGCGAGCTGCGCGCTGTGATTGGACGCTTCGAGGCACTTGCCCTGACGCATCAACTCGGTGACCAGGTGCCGTGCGGCGGGCCGCCACGGCAGAGCGTCGAACTGCTCCCTGCTGCCCGCCGTGTCCGTCCACCAGATGGTTGTCGTCGTCGGCTGCGTCCGGAACCGCAACTCGGGGTTGGCGGCTTCGAGACCAGCGACATCGGTGCCGGCGTCACGTTCGAACACGGCGGTGTCGACGGTGACGAACCCACCGAGCCGGCGCTGTCCGTCGGGCATCGTCTCGACATACAGGCACGCGGTCTCGTACGCGCCCGCGTGCACGCTGCAGAGCCGTTGTGCGGTGTCCGCCTCGGAGGTGAAGGGCAGGCACACCACCGCCCAGTACTCGCGTTCACCCATCTTCGGGTTGGGCACCGACGACTGCACGTAATCGTGCAACCACTCGGTGACCGTCCCGAACTCCGGGTACGTCTCCAGTTCCCGATACCGGGTGTCGCGCAGCGGAAGGGCGGCTGCGTCGTTTCGCGTCTGTCCGGTCACTCGTCGGGCTCCTCTTGCACGACGACACGGTACTCGATCACAGGTCAGAACAGAACGCCCGGATTCAGGATCGCGTTCGGGTCCAACGCTTCCTTGACCCGCCGCGTCAGATCCATGACGTCCGGGCCGACCTGGTCGGGCAGCCACGCCTTCTTCAACCGGCCGACCCCGTGTTCGCCGGTGATGGTCCCGCCGAGGCCGATCGCCAGATCCATGATCTGGCCGAACGCGGCGTGCGCCCGCGCCGTCATGTCCTCGTCGGCAGGGTCGAAGACGATGAGCGGGTGGGTGTTCCCGTCCCCGGCATGGGCGATCACCGCGACCGTCACCGCATTCCGCTCGGCGATCTCCGTGATACCCCCGACCAGCGCGGGAAGCGCCGGCAACGGAACCCCGACATCCTCGAGCAGAAGACTGCCGGTGCGCTCGACCGCGGGGATGGCCATCCGCCGCGCCGCCGCGAACGCTTCACCCTCCTCCGGATCGTCGGTGTCGAACACCTCGTCCGCGCCGGCGTCGCGGCACGCCTGCACCATCAGTGCGATCTCCTGCGCGGCAGCGGCACCCGGCGCATCGGACCGCGCGATGAGCATGGCCTCGGTCGCGCGATCGAGGCCCATGTGCAGGGCGGCCTCGACCGCATTGATGGATGCACGGTCCATGAACTCCAGCATCGCCGGGCGCAGTTTCCCGGTGATCGCCAGCACCGCGTCCGCGGCGGCCTGCACCGACGAGAACGTCGCGACCATCGTCGACGCGGGTGGCTGCGGCGGCAGCAACCGCAAGGTCACCTCGGTGATGATCCCGAGCGTGCCCTCGCTCCCGACGAACAGTTTCGTCAGGGAAAGTCCCGCGACGTCCTTCAGGCGCGGGCCGCCGAGCCGCACGACGGTGCCGTCGGCGAGCACGACCTCGAGGCCGAGCACGTAGTCGGTGGTGACTCCGTACTTCACACAACACAATCCGCCCGCATTGGTGGCGGCGTTGCCACCGATCGTGCAGATCTCGAACGACGACGGGTCCGGTGGGTACCACAAACCGTGCTCCGCGGCGGCTCGCTTGACCTCCGCGTTGAGCAGTCCCGGCTGGACGACCGCGGTGCGGGTCACCGGGTCGACGGTGATCTCACGCATCTTCTCGGTGCTCAGCACGATCCCGGCGGCGAGACCGCCGGCGCCGCCGGACAGGCTCGTGCCTGCCCCGCGCGGCACCACCGGAACCCGATGGGTGTTCGCCCATTTCAGGGTCGCCGACACGTCCGCGGTCGAACGCGCCCGAACCACCGCGAGCGGCACGGACGCGTCCGGATCCATCGCCCGGTCCTGCCGGTAGCCGGCGAGGATGTCGGGGTCGGTGACCACTGCGCCTTCGGGCAGCAGCCGGGCCAGCGCGTCCAGGTCGGCTGTGTGCTGGGTGCCGCCTGCGCTCATGGTGTGGCGGTCAGGTAGCGGGCCCGCAGCTTGTGCTTGACGAGTTTGCCGGTGGGGGTGCGCGGCAGGTCGTCGGAGAAGTCGATGCTGCGCGGCGCCTTGAACCGGGACACCCGTTCCCGCACGTAGTCGAGCAGTTCCTGCTCGACCTCGGGGCTCGGCTCGACACCGTCGACGAGCTGAACGACCGCCTTGACCTCCTCACCCATCTCCTCGTTCGGCACACCGATCACCGCGACGTCGAACACCTTCGGATGCAGGGTGAGCACGTTCTCCGATTCCTGCGGGTAGATGTTGACGCCGCCGGAGATGATCGTGAACGCGGCACGGTCGGTCAGGTACAGGAACCGTTCCTCGTCGAGATAGCCGATGTCACCGCTCGTCGTCCACGTCGGATGCGCGGGGTGCGTTGCCTCCTCGGTCTTCTGAGGATCGTTGTGGTACTCGAACGGGCGCTCGTCGCGCTCCCACCACACGGTGCCGATCGAGCCGATCGGCAGTTCCTCGCCCTCGTCGTCGCAGATGTGGACGATTCCCATGACCCCGTCGCGACCCACCGAACCGGGGTGCGCGAGAGCCTGAGCGGAGTCGATGAACGTCGCGCCGGAACCCTCCGTGGACGCGTAGTACTCGTTGACGACCGGGCCCCACCACTCGATCATCGCGCGCTTGATCTCCGGCGGGCACGGGGCCGCAGCGTGGATCGCGACCTTCATGCTGGACACGTCGTACTTCGCGCGAACCTCCTCGGGGAGTTTCAGCATGCGCACGAACATGGTCGGCACCCACTGGCTCGCGGTCACCCGGTACCGGTCGATCAGGGCGAGTGCCTCCTCCGCATCGAACCGATCCATGAGGACGACGGTGCCGCCGACCGACTGGATCGTCCCACAGAAACGCAGCGGCGCAGCGTGATACAGCGGCGCCGGGCACAGGTAGACCGTCTCGGCGTCGAATCCGTACATCGGCGCGAACACGGCCGTGTAGGGATCGGGGATGTCCTGCACCTGCCCGTCGGGCAGCTTCGGCTTGATGCCCTTGGGGCGGCCGGTCGTACCGGACGAGTACAGCATGTCCTGGCCGCGGGGCTGATCGGCGAGGGGAGTGGTGTCGAACCGGGCGACGGCCTGCGCGTAGTCGTCGAAACCGGGAAGGTCGCCGCCGAACACGACGCGATGGGTCACGGCCGGGTACGCGTCCGGTGCGAGGTCGACGGCCTCGACCGCGTCCGCGGACACGACGAGTACCTTCGCGCCGCAGTCGTTCACCACGTAGGCGGCTTCGGCGGCGGTCAGATGCCAGTTCACGACGGTGATGTAGAGACCGGACCGCAGGGCCGCCCAGTAGACCTCCATCACGCGCAGGTCGTTGTTCGAGATCAGCGCCATGTGGTCGCCCGGTCGGAGACCGAGGTCGCGGAGGTACTTCGCGAATCGCAGCGAATTCTCGTCGAGTTGCCGGTAGGTCAGCGACTCTCCGGTCGCGGGCCGGATGATGGCCGGCTTGTCAGGGGTGACGGACACGAAATTCCCGGGGTACATGCCCACGGTCTTACCACACCGTGTGGCGTACGCCACACAGAAGTGGGATCGCGTGGTGCGGCCCGGGAGCCCACCCGACGGGGCCGTCCGGGCGTAGGCTCGCCGACACACGGCGGGCCGGGGCGGGAGGAACGAGATGGCGCTCAGTGTCGATCAGGACAGGCTGTACTTCGAATTCCCCGAGGTGCATGCCGATGCCGAACTCTCCGTCTCCTTCCATCGCACGGTGCGGGTCCCGGACGACGGCACCACCTATCCGCTGCCGCCGAGCCTGGGCCGATTCCCGCTGCGTGTCGTCGACGACGTGCTCGTGCTGCCGATGTGGCAGTCGGAGGCGTGCTGGATCAAGTTCGATGGCCGCTACCCCTTCCTCGTCAAGGTCGGCGTCGGTGATGTCGACGCGGTGACCGGCGGAAAGTGGTCCGAGGACCCGGATTTCGAGCGGGAGGACTACTTCGAGGTGCCGGAACAACCGTGGCTCGACGGCTTCCAGGTGGCCGCGGGCAAGGTCCGGCAGTTCGTGGCAGCACCGCTCGGAGCCGGATACACGCTCGAGGAACAGCTCGCCGCCGGGGTCGCGATCGGGGGAGTGCGGATCGTCGCGTACCCGATCCGAGGACCGATCTGGGAGGAGCGCAAGAAGTTCGACGCACAGCGGCCGATGCGGGCGTTCGCGGCGCCCGAGCCGACGTCGTCGATGGGATTCGGGGCCGGAGGGGCGATCGAGCAGGGCGTCGCGACGCCCGTCGAGGAACACGACGCGTGGGACCTCGACCATCACTCGGCCGTCCGGATCGAGCTGGTCAACAGCGACCGCTGGGAAGCGCTCACCGGCGAGCAGCCGCCGACCGAACCCGTGACCGCAGAGGAATACACGAAGCGCGGATACCCGTGGTTCTCGCTCTACGAGGAAACCCCCGCCCGTCAGGGCTCCGACGAGTTCGCCGGGGTCGAAACCGTGTCCGAGGTGCGCGCCCGGCGCGGTGAATCCCCGCTTCCCGGCAACGAGCACGTCGAGCCGCCCGAGCCGATCCGGATCCGGCGTGAGCGCCGAACCCGCGACCGCCGCGGATAGACCCGCTACCCTCGTACAACATGGGCGTCACCCAGAGAGTCGACCCCGAACCGCTCGTCGCGGAGTTGCTGGCCCGCGGTCGCGCGGCCGTCGCATTCGACCACGACGAGCGCGTCGACGCGCTGCCCGCACGCGTCGTTTCCGAAGGCGAGAAGCTGCGGGTCGGACTCCACCCGGAATCCCTCCCGGCGGATGCCGCGTTCGACCGGGTCACGCTGATCCTCGACGACGGATCGTTCTGGTTCGAGCTGCGCGCGGTGAACCTGCGCGGCCGGATGGTGCGGGCCGCCGATGTCACGACCGACGGCCTCGCCTGGTTCGATCTCGAGCAGCGCCGCGCCACTGGATGGGACTACGCCAAGCTGCACGAGGAGCCGTCGTGACCCCGG
>NZ_JADZGH010000184.1:9565-11115 GCF_015865005.1 Rhodococcus sp. CX | reverse complement strand
CGGGTCGCGACCCGGTCGCCGAAGGGGCGTCCGGCCATGACACCTCTGTGGTTCCTGTACGACCGAGGCCGGCTGTTCCTGGCCACCGGCCGGGACACCGTCGCGGCCCGCAACACCACGGTGAACCCCGAGGTCGTCGTGCTGCTCGACGCGGAGGGGAAGGGCCGCTCGGACCACGTCCTCCGGGTCCGCGGACGCGCGAAGGTACACCCCGGAGCCCCGTCGCTGCGCGCGCTGGCGTTGCTCGGCCGCAAGTACTACCTCGGCGGCTGGCGCTCGGAGCTCGGGCACATCCGCCTGTGGCGGCTGCGGACGCGCTACTACGGTCAGGCGGAGGGCGCGGTGATCGAGATCGAACCGCTCAGCGCGGAGCTGCTGCCTCGCCCCTGACGTGAACTCGTGGGCGCCGGATGATTGAGGTCGGCGAGGACGGGTAACTCGTTTGCACCCGCGAACGAAGGAACCCCGATGACTCTCACCTCGGAACCCGCAGCGAAGCTCGACAGCCCCCGTGACGAACCGGAGGACGAGCGGAATCTCGGCGGGCACCTGATGGTCCTGGTTCTGTACGGCGTTCTCGTTGTAGGCATCGCTGCGTTGTCGGTGGTGACCGGCAGACAGCTGCCCCGGAGAATGAGCACCCGCGATCTGCTTCTCGCCGCGGTTGCGGTCCACAAACTGTCGCGCACGATCACCAAGGACGAGGTGACCAACCCGCTTCGCGCACCGTTCACCGACCACGACGGCGACTGCGGGCCCGCAGAGGTGATGGAGTCCCCGAAGTACCGGAACGGAGCCCGGCGCAGCCTGGGTGAACTACTGACCTGCCCGTTCTGCTTCGACGTCTGGGCCGTTGCCGTTCTCACCGTGGGGCGGGTGTTCGCGCCGCGCCCGACCGCACTCTGTGTGGACGCCCTCGCGGTCCTGACAGGAGCGGACTTTCTTCATCTCGCGTACGCGAGGGCCCAGCAGGTCGCGGGGTGAGGCGGACATGATCACTCTCGGCGTCGCCGACGGCATCCATCTGATCGGCCACGCACACGTCAACTGCTACGTCGTCGAGGACGACGACGGGGTGACCTTGCTGGACGCGGGCCTGCCGAGCATGTGGCAGATGGTGGAGGAGGTGCTCGCGCGTTGCCGGCGCGCCCGGGCGGCGAACCCGAGGTGGTCGAAGTGGGCGTGGGTCAGGATCAGAGCGCGGATGTCGACGGGGGCGCGCCGCGAGTGGAATGTGCCGATCCTCGTCCATCCCGGCGACGAACGTCTGGCCGCGCACCCCTACCGCTACACACCCCAACGCAACCGGTTCCTCTACGCGCTGACCCACCCCCGGTCCCTTCCGATCCTCGCTCGCATGGCGGCCGCCGGCGCGCTCACGGTGAAGGGTGTCCGGGACGTCGAAAAGCTTTCCACCGGAACCGCATTGGATGTACCGGGGCGACCGGTGGCCGCGCATACGCCCGGGCACACCGACGGCCACTGCATCCTGCACCTGGCCGATCGCGGTGTGGTGTTCAGCGGTGACGCGCTCGTCACGCTCGATCCCT
>NZ_JADZGH010000184.1:3143-9457 GCF_015865005.1 Rhodococcus sp. CX | reverse complement strand
ACCCCAGATCGTCGCCTCGGCGGCCACCAAGGACACCCGCCGCGCGATCGAATCGCTGACCGCCATTGCCGCCACCGGTGCCGGCACGGTCCTGCCCGGCCACGGAGCGCCGTGGACCGACGGGGTCGAGGAGGCGGTGCGTCGAGCGGTCGAACGCGGGGAACACTGACCATCCGCAGGCTGTGAGTAGGCGTTCACGACAGAGGTGAAAGGAGTTCCGGGACAGATGACTACGACCGATGTGCAAGACCTCGGCCCGGCCGAGGCGGAGGGACCGGAGCCGGTACGGCCGTGGACGACGGGAGCAGGCTTCAGTACGGCCGAGATCAAGGCCCGCATCGAAGCCATGTTCGCCGACCACCCCGAGGTTCCGTAGAAGGATTCCGGCGCAGAGCCGGGATCGAGAATCCAGAGCCGGGAGGCGAATTGAAAGCGATGGTGTACCGCGGACCGTACAAGGTCCGGGTGGAGGAAAAGGATGTTCCGCGCATCGAGCACCCGAACGACGCGATCGTGCGGGTCGTGCGCGCCGCGATCTGTGGGTCGGATCTGCATCTCTATCACGGCATGATGCCCGACACCCGAGTGGGCATGACGTTCGGTCACGAGTTCGTCGGCGTGGTGCACGAAGTCGGGTCGTCGGTCCGGAACGTGCAACCCGGGGACCGGGTGATGGTGCCGTTCAACATCTACTGCGGCTCGTGCTATTTCTGTGCGCGGGGCCTGTATTCGAACTGCCACAACGTCAATCCCAACGCCACCGCGGTCGGGGGGATCTACGGGTATTCGCACACGTGCGGCGGATACGACGGCGGCCAGGCGGAGTTCGTGCGCGTGCCGTTCGCGGACGTCGGGCCGCAGAAGATTCCGGTTTGGATGGACGACGAGGACGCGCTGCTATGCACCGACGCCCTGGCGACCGGATACTTCGGGGCGCAGCTCGGTGACATCGTCGAGGGTGACACCGTGGTGGTGTTCGGCGCCGGCCCGGTGGGTCTGTACGCCGCGAAGAGTTCGTGGTTCATGGGTGCCGGGCGGGTGATCGTGATCGACCACCTCGAATACCGGCTCGAGAAGGCGCGTACCTTCGCCCACGCCGAGACCTACAACTTCGCCGAGTACGACGACATCGTCGTGCAGATGAAGAAGGCCACCGATCATCTCGGGGCAGACGTGGTCATCGACGCGGTCGGCGCGGAAGCCGACGGCAACCTGCTGCAGCACGTGACCTCGACCAAGTTCAAGCTGCAGGGTGGGTCACCCATCGCGTTGAACTGGGCCATCGACTCGGTCCGCAAGGGTGGAACGGTCTCGGTGATGGGTGCCTACGGGCCGATGTTCAGCGCCGTGAAGTTCGGGGATGCGATGAACAAGGGGCTGACGCTGCGGATGAACCAGTGTCCGGTCAAACGCCAGTGGCCGCGCCTGTTCGAGCACATCCGGAGTGGCGTGATCAAGCCGAACGACATTGTCACGCACCGCATCCCGCTGGAACACATCGCCGAGGGCTATCACATCTTCTCCGCGAAACTCGACGACTGCATCAAGCCGGTCATCGTGCCGGACACTGCGTGAAAGGACTGCGCGATGACGAAGCCACCGACACCCGCCGCGTACACCGCGAGCCCGCACCCGCGTCCGGACTCGGACGCTCTGCGCGCACGGATACCGGGATGGGGGGTCGACCTCGATCCGAAGGACCGGCCGGCGGTGCCGAAGGAGCGTTTCGCGCCGGAAGCCACGGGAGCGCACTGGGACTTCCCGGATCGGCAGGAAGAGAAGTGGCCCCGGGAACGCTCGGTCGAACATGCCCTGCTGACCCCGGTGTTCGGCACCTCCTGCCCGCCGAAGGGGCTGTCGGGAGTCGTCCGCAAGTACGCCTACCGCCGATTCAGCGAAGGACGCGCTGCGCACTGGCTGCTGCTGCTCGGCGCCGACCGGATCGACGCCGTCGAATCCCACCTGAGGTCGTTCGTGTCCACGCGCCCGGACAACCCGTTCACCGAGACCGGCATCCGCAGCGAGTTCACGCACGGAGGGGCCCGCTCGCGCCTCGGACGGCGACGCGTCGACACGGCCCATCAGTGGATGGATCCGATTCTCGTGGGCGGACCCTGGGTTCTCGGCATCGGTGCAGCGGCGGCCGTCGCCGTGCGGGGTGCGCTGATGCGGACCCGCAGCGGTAGCCCGTCATCATGACCACCGCCGTTGCCGAAGCCGATCGTCTCGGCGTCGGGCTCGCGCGCGTCCATGGATGGTGCAACTTTCTCGGCGGGCTGTGGCCGCTCGTGCACAGACGCAGTTTCGAAGCGATCTTCGGTCCGAAAAAGGACCGGTGGCTGATGTACACGGTGGCAGGTCTGCTCGTGGGCAACGGAGCGGTGCAACTGCGATCCGAGGGCACTGTCGAGGGAACACACGCGGCGCGGCGGGTCGGGGTGGCCACCGCCGCCACCCTGCTCACCGTCGACCTCGTCTATGTTCCCGCCGGACGGATCCCGAAGACCTACCTTCTGGACGCGGCCATGGAAGGCGCGCTGCTCGCCGCCTGGGCGTGGCACGCGCGGACGCGGGGACCGTGACCGTCAGCCGAACTCGACGCCCTGCGCGAGAGGCAGCTCGTCGGAGTAGTTGATCGTGTTGGTGGCGCGGCGCATGTACGCCTTCCACGAGTCCGATCCGGACTCGCGGCCGCCGCCGGTCTCCTTCTCGCCGCCGAAAGCGCCGCCGATCTCGGCGCCCGACGTGCCGATGTTGACATTCGCGATGCCGCAATCGGATGCGGCCAGGAAGCGTTCGGCCTCACGGGAATCGGTGGTGAAGATCGACGACGCCAAGCCCTGCGGCACCGCGTTGTGCAGCGCGATCGCCTCGTCGAAATCGTCGTAGGTCAGCACGTACAGGATCGGCGCGAAGGTCTCCTCCCGAACCACTTCCGTCTGCGCGGGCATGCGGACGAGCGCGGGGGAGACGTAGAACGACTCGCCGGGACTCTCGACACGTTCACCGCCGGTGACGCGCACGCCGCCGTCGAGCTCAGCACGTTCGAGCGCCTTGCACATCGCCTCGTACGCGCGACCGGAGATCAAGGGGCCCACCAGGACTCCGTCGTCGAACGGGTTGCCGATCCGCAGACCCGAGTAGGCGGTCGCGATGCGGCGGACCAGTTCGTCGGCCACCGACCGGTGCACGATGAGCCGCCGCAGTGTGGTGCAGCGTTGTCCGGCGGTGCCGGCGGCGGCGAACACGACGGCCCGCACCGTCAGGTCCGGATCGGCCGACGGAGCGACGATCGCGCCGTTGTTCCCGCCGAGTTCGAGCAGCACCCGGCCGAAGCGCGCCGCGACCCTGGGGCCGACGATGCGGCCCATGCGCACCGACCCCGTCGCGCTGACCAGCGCGACGCGGGGATCGTCGACGAGTGCCTCGCCGACGGAGGCGTCCCCGAGCAGCACGTGGTGCAGCGCATCCGGTGCCCCCACGTCGCTCGCGGCGCGGCGCAGAAGCGCGTCGCAGGCCAGCGCGGTCAGCGGGGTCGTCTCCGACGGCTTCCACACCACCGGATCGCCGCACACCAGGGCGATCGCGGTGTTCCAGGACCACACGGCGACCGGAAAGTTGAACGCGGAGATCACGCCGACGACACCGAGGGGATGCCAGGTCTCCATGAGCCGGTGCCCGGGGCGCTCCGACGGCATCGTGCGACCGTAGAGCTGACGCGACAGTCCGACCGCGAAGTCGCAGACGTCGATCATCTCCTGCACCTCGCCGAGTGCCTCGGAGGTGATCTTCCCGGCCTCGAGGGTGACCAGCTCGGCCAGATCGGCCTTGTGCTCGGTGAGCAGCTCCGAGAGCCGCCGCACGAGCCGCCCCCGTTGCGGCGCCGGCACCGCCCGCCAGACGGTGAAGGCTTCGGCGGCGGCGGAGATCGCGACGTCGAGGTCGGCGGCGGTGTGCGGGTGGAGGCGTGCGAGCTCGGTGCCGTCGATCGGGGTGGTCACGACGAGGGAGCCGTCGCGCGCCGGACTCGGTGCCCCGCATCGCTGCAGGGCCTGTGCGGCGCGGGTGGCGAGATCTGCGCTCGGATGCGGTGGGGCCGGATGCCCTGAGGGCGCATTCATGGGTGCGGTCCTTCCGTGCTCGGATAACCTGCGCTCGTGCCGGAATCCTCGAGAGAAAACCTGGACGAGATCGATCGGCTGTTGTTGCGTGAGCTCGTCGCCGACGGCCGGGCCACGCTGTCGGCGCTGGCGGACAAGGCCGGCCTGTCGGTGTCGGCGGTGCAGTCGCGAGTGCGAAGGCTCGAGGCGCGGGAGGTGATCCGCGGGTACACGGCGTCGGTAGATCCCGAGGCGCTCGGGCTCATGCTGTCGGCGTTCGTGGCGATCACCCCTCTCGACCCTTCGCAACCGGACGACGCGCCCGCCCGGCTGCGGCACATCGACGCCATCCAATCCTGTCACTCGGTGGCCGGCGACGAGAGCTACATCCTGCTCGTGCGGGTCGGTTCGCCGCGGGAACTCGAACAGCTGCTGCAGCAAATCCGCGCGACCGCGAACGTCGCGACCCGCAGCACCGTCATACTCCAAACATTTTACGATCGTTAGCCGTTGCGCAAGCATATTCTCCGGCTGCAAGCCCGCGCCGCAGTAAAGAATTTGGCGTAGCCTCTGGGCATGAGCACTGCATTCCGAAACCCGGGCGGTGCCGAAGAACTGCCGCCGAACCGGGTACACGACACACTGGGCCGCCACATCCTGGCCGACGGGTTCGATCTCGTCCTCGATCTCGACAAGTCCTCGGGGTTGCGCCTGGTCGATCAGCGCGACGGCACCACCTACCTCGACATGTTCGGATTCTTCGCGTCCTCCGCGCTCGGAATGAATCATCCCGACCTCGTCGGCGACCCCGACTTCGTCGACGAACTGGCCGCGGTGGCAGTGAACAAGCCCAGCAACTCCGACATCTACACGGTGCCGATGGCCCGGTTCGTCGAGACCTTCGCCCGGATCCTCGGCGACCCGGCCCTGCCGCACATGTTCTTCGTCGACGGCGGTGCGGTCGCCGTCGAGAACGCACTCAAGGCGGCGTTCGACCGGGCCAGCAGGCTCAACGAAGCCCACGGCCGCGACCCGAACCTCGGCAGCAAGGTGCTGCACCTGACCGAAGCGTTCCACGGCCGGACCGGATACACGATGTCGCTGACCAACACCGATCCCGTCAAGACCGACCGCTATCCCAAGTTCGACTGGCCACGCATCGACGCGCCCTGTCTGCGGGACGGACGCGACGTCGCGGAAGCCGAATCCCGGGCGCTCGAGCAGGCCCGGCGTGCCTTCGCCGAGAACCCGCACGACATCGCGTGCTTCATCGCCGAACCGATCCAGGGGGAGGGCGGCGACCATCATTTCCGCCCCGAATTCTTCCGTGCCATGGCGGATCTGTGTCACGAGAACGATGCGCTGGTGATCTTCGACGAGGTGCAGACCGGGGTCGGCATGACCGGCACCATGTGGGCCTACCAGCAGATGGATGTCGTCCCGGACATCGTGGTGTTCGGCAAGAAGACGCAGGTGTGCGGCATCATGGCCGGTCGCCGACTCGACGACGTCGCCGACAACGTCTTCACCGTGAGTTCCCGCCTGAACTCCACGTGGGGCGGCAACCTCACCGACATGGTGCGGGCCCGCCGCGTCTTCGAAGTGATCGAACGGGACCGGCTCGTCGATCGGGCCCGGCTCACCGGCGCGCACCTGCTGTCGGCACTGCGGCAACTCGCCGACCGGCATCCCGAGATCACCGAAGTGCGCGGACGCGGGCTGATGTGCGCCGTCGATCTGCCGTCCCCGGCCGAACGCGACGCCGTCCTGTCCCGGCTGTTCACCGACGAACACGTCCTCATGATCGGAACCGGTTCGCGCGGAATCCGTTTCCGGCCGCCGCTGATCGTCACGACCGCCGAACTCGACGAAGCGGTCGGGGCGCTGGACCGGGTGCTCTCCCGCGGCTGAACCCGCTGAATTCCGTCAGGAGTAGTTCGCCTCGAGATGCCCGTCGAGACCGGCGTTGTTTGCGACTTTCCCGCAGATTCCGCAAACAACATCGGTTTCGGGCCGCGCCGCGTCGCCTTCGGGTGGTGCGGCGCGAGGCTGTGTCTTGACCGTGAGCCCCTTGCCCGCGCACGCTCGGTGCCGTGAGCATCAAAGTCGATCTCGCCGCCCTCGACGCGGCACTCGCAGACTTCGGATACGCCTACCTCCTGACCACCGGCGCCGACTTCAGACCGCACGCGGTCGCGGTGACGGCCGAGTGGA
>NZ_JADZGH010000184.1:0-3133 GCF_015865005.1 Rhodococcus sp. CX | reverse complement strand
ACCGGGCGGGTACTCGCTGATCGTCGACGGTGAAGCCGTTCTCGACGGCGACGCGCTGCGGGTCCGGCCCACCTCGGCCGTGCTGCACCGGCCGGCGACGCCGGAGACCCCGCCGCAGAACCCGGGATGCAGCGCCGATTGCCGTCCGCTCACCGGGTAACGGCGTCGCCCGGGCTGTGCCGCAGTCCGTCGCCCGGCCGCGTAGTTTGTCGTACATGACAGAAACAGTGGGAGAAGGCGCGGGCGAGGACACGACGTTCGCGATACCGTCGCTCGCCAACCTGCGGGACATCGGCGGGTGTGCGAGCCGGTTCGGCGGCGTGGTCCGCACCGGAGTGGTGTTCCGCTCCACCGATCTGAGCCGACTCACCGACACCGACCGTGAGACGCTCGACGCCCTGCAGATCACCACTGTCTTCGACCTGCGGACCGCCGCCGAGATGGAACGGCGCCCCGACCGTCTGCCCGAGGGTGCCGTCCACGTCGGGCTCGACGTCTTCGCCGATCGCGAGGACGCCTCCATCGCGGCCGCACTGCCCGAACTCGTCGCGAACCCCGAGGTTGTCGCCAAGGAGTTGTCGGACGGTCGCGCCGAGAACTACCTGCTGGGCAGCTACCGGGACTTCGTCTCCATGCCCAGCGCTGCCGCGTCCTATCGACGTTTGGCGACCGGAATCGCGCACGGCGAGGTTCCGGCGCTCGTGCACTGCAGCGCGGGGAAGGACCGGACCGGATGGGCGGCCGCGTCGCTGCTGCTGTTCGCCGGCGCCGGCGAGGACGACGTGTTCGCCGACTATCTGCGCACCAACGATCTGCTGCTTCCGACGTTCGAGCCGCTGTTCACGAAGTTCCGCGAACTCGGCGGGGATCCGAACGTGCTGCGCCCACTCCTCGGTGTGCAGCGCAACTATCTCGAGGCGTCGCTCGACGAGGTCACCAACCGCTACGGGACGATCGAGCAGTACTTCGCGGAAGGACTCGGTCTCGACGACGACACCCTCCAGGCATTGCGGACCCGGCTGGTCGACACGGAACGTACGTCCGTCCGCAGCGAATGATGTAGGCGCAGTGCCTCATCTGGGCGCAGTGCGTCGTCGCACCCGATCGGTCAGCGCGCGGCTCGGGTGCGACGGCGTACCGCAGTGAACACCGCGAGACCGACGAGCACACCGACCAGGTCGGCGCACCAGTCCCACACGGATCCCGAGCGGCGCACCGCAATCGTCTCCTGCAGGATCTCGGTCAGCACGCCGTACGCGGCGAGCCAGCCGATCGTCCAGGCGACGGGGATCCGCGCATACAGCGAGCAGTAGGCGAGGGTCGCGAAGAAGACTGCGTGCGTGACCTTGTCGGCGTGCGGCGGGCCTTCCGGTGCGGTGCCTCCGGGGGACAGGAGCATCGCGGTGACGACGACCGTCGCCAGCAGGAGAGGCAGCGTGCGCCGCCACGTGAGGGTAGGCACCGGTCAGGCGTCCCGGACGGTCAGACCGAGTGCGGCCTCGGCGAATCCGCGTACCGCGCGGCGCGCAGCGGTCAGCGCGGCGTCCTCGCCGTCGCGGGCGGTGCCGGTCAACGTCCCGTCCGGCATCAGTGTCACGTCCGCAACCGATTCCGCGGTCGTCGCCTCGCGCACCGACCAGCGGTAGCGAGTGTCGGCGTTCCAGGACTCGGTGTCCTCGGCGAGCAGATACCAGTTGCCCGCGTTGATCTCGACCGGTTCCATCAGGCGTCGCCCCTGTCCCTGCGATTCTTTCTGTCGCGCTTGCGGTCACGCGAACGGTCGTTCTGATCGAGTCCCGCATACAGGACGACGCTGACCACGGGGATGAGCAGGAACCACAGCCAGCTGTGAGTAAGGAAGAACAGGACGAGCGCGACGGCAGGTGTCACGCCCGCGACCACGTCGCGCCACCGATCCGGCAGTCCGCGCTTGGCGGGGGCAGTCACGGCTGCCGGAGCAGGGACGTTCGCCGTTTCCGTCGGCAGATCGGTGAACAGGCCGTCGAGGTCGCTGCGGGTCGTCGCCGCCGAGGCCTTGCCGCTGCGTTCTTCGAATTCGGCGAGGGTGAGTCGTCCGGCTGCGAAATGTTCACCGAGCAACTGCAGCGCACGCTCGCGTTCGGCGGTGCCGATGCGAACCTCGGGTGTATCGGACATGCCCACAGACTAGTTGCCCGAAGCTGGCGCCGCGTGGCCGGTCTCACGGGCCGAAGCCGGGTCCTCCGGTCATGATCCGATACGCCTTCACCACGACTGCGACGAGCACGACGGCGCAGATCACCATGACGAGCGGGAAGCGGATCGCCACCATCGACACCGCGGCCACCAGCCCGATCGGCAACAGGGTGAGCACGTCGAGTACCGCGGCCCCTGAAGGTGTTGTGCGGTAACGGGTGTCGCGTGCGTAGGACGGTTCGGGTGCGTTCTCGTCGAGAAGGCGTGCGGGCAGGAGACGCGCGGACCCGGGTGCCGGGTCTTCGGGACGGGACCGGCCGACGAACATCGCCGTCCCCGCGGCGGCAACCGCTGCGACCGCGGGCAGCCACAGGCCGATGCCGAACCGGTCCGCCACGACGAACACCGCGAACAGGACCAGCGGCAGCAGGCCGAGAACCAGTCCCCGTCCGCGCCGTTGCCGTCGTGCCGGTTCGATGAGGGGCAGATCGGAGAACGGGGCCACCAGCTCGCCGCGTGTCGTCGCCGCTTCGATGCGTCCGGACCGTTCCTCGAACTCGGTGAGGGTGAGCCGTCCGGCAGCGAAGTGTTCTCCGAGCAGACGCTGCGCCTGCTCGCGTTCGGCGGTGCCGATGCGTATCTCGTGCGGCTCGGCCATATGTCCACCCTAGTCTCGAGCGTTCACGGAAATCTGCCCCGGAACGCTACGAACTGCGCTCCGTTCGTGGGTGGTGATCCTCAGCCGAGTCGGAGCCGTTCCGATCCCGGCAACGGGTCGGTGCTGCCGGGCCGCGCCTGCGACGGGGTGGGGACGCGTTCAGGATCGCGTGGGTGACGAGCTCGTGGGGGTGATGGCGATGGTTGCGCCGGGGTGTGCGGGTGGGATCGAGGAGGTGCGGTGCGGTCCACAGAGGGCGGTGGCCGTGGGGATCGGCGGTGGTACGCCACCCGGAGTCGG
>NZ_JADZGH010000183.1:28662-29069 GCF_015865005.1 Rhodococcus sp. CX | reverse complement strand
ATCACGTGCTCGTCGAGCACACTCAACGCGATGTTGGCCAACAGCGGCGACAGGATACCACCCTGGGGCGTGCCGGTCGTGGTGTCCCGTCGGTCGCCGAGTTCGGTGAGAACCCCGGCCTTGAGGAACGCCTTGACCAGCGCCAGGACCCGCTTATCCTTGATCCGCAACCGGACACGATCCATCAATGCGACGTGCTCGATCCGATCGAAACACGCCTCGATGTCCGCATCCAGCACCCAGCGGTAACCACGGGTGCCGTAGTAGTGGATCTCGGCTATCGCGTCCTGCGCCCGCCGGTTGGGCCGGAACCCGAACGAGACCGGCTCGAAGTCCGCCTCGAAGATCGGTTCCAGCACCAACTTGAGCGCGGCCTGAACCACCCGGTCGGCCACCGTCGGAATCCC
>NZ_JADZGH010000183.1:28368-28652 GCF_015865005.1 Rhodococcus sp. CX | reverse complement strand
ATCTCGGCTATCGCGTCCTGCGCCCGCCGGTTGGGCCGGAACCCGAACGACACCGGCTCGAAGTCGGCCTCGAAGATCGGTTCCAGCACCAACTCGAGTGCGGCCTGAACGACCCGGTCTGCCACCGTCGGTATCGAAGAGACGGCGCACCTTCCCCGACCCGCCCGGCTTGGGAATGATCCTCTCCCGCACCGGCAACGGCCGAAACGAACCATCCTTCAGGCTGGCACGTAGGTCGTTCAGGAAACCCGGAACTCCGACGTATTCCTCGACATCGGCGACGG
>NZ_JADZGH010000183.1:27220-28349 GCF_015865005.1 Rhodococcus sp. CX | reverse complement strand
CCGGGTCGTGCACCAGGTTGAACAGGTCGTCGAACCGGCGGCCCGGATCGGCCGCCGCGGGGCGGTGAAGCTTGGCCTGCATCTGAAGATACCCGCCGAGATGATCCCATCGGGACCGACTCGGACGCGGCGTCACCATTCGGTGGCGCATCTTTCGGCATTACAGTCTCCGCCCTTCTCGAAACCGCTGCCGCCCTTCGCCATGTGACCGGCTTTCCCGGCCTCGGACTACTACGGCGGCTCCGCCCCACCCGACACGTTCGACGGTCGATGCATCTATCCCGCCCCGGCGAGCCGGCTGCTCACCAGACCGGGAGCCGTGACGGATGGTTCCCGTGTTCACTGTGATTCGCTCGACGAAGTAGGAGCCCAACTGTGTCCCTGCGGCATCGCCACGAGTACGCCGTAGACCTTCCTCGTGGCCTCCCGGCCGGCTTCCATAAACCGACCCAGGAGTTCCCCACCGACCTCGGTGGGTGCGCACCGCGTCCTGCCCAGATCCGCCAGGTTCGAGCAGGTGGCGCATTGAGGGACGCAGGCAACGCTGGTTCCTCGCGTACTCCTCTTCGTCTCGCTTGCCGGACCCGCACCATCTGGCAGTACTGGCCACGTCCCGGCGTTGTCAGGGCTGCTCCCACCCTTTCCGGCATCACCCGGATCGGGCTGCCCTCAGCTCCACCGACCTGCTACGACAGCCCGGCGGTGAAGGTCTCTCACCTCCACTCGAATCACAGCACCTCACGGCGCAAACGGAAAGTGCGACAGATCCGCCGACCGCCCCGAAGCCGGACAGCCGATCGCGACGAGGATTACCGAGCCCAGTCGCCGCGCTCGAGCAGCCACGACACCGCGATGCCCGCGACCAGACCCCAGAACGCGGCGCCGATGTTCCAGAACGCGACATTCGAAGCGGTGACCACGAACGCGACCAGCGCGCCCATCGTGTGGGTGCGACCGAACCCGGCGACGAACGCGCCCTGCAGTGCCCGCAGCATCGCCAGCCCACCGAGCGTGGCGACGAATGCGACGGGCGCCGCGGTCATCCACCGTACGAACAGCGGTGCGAACGAGCCGAACACGATCGCCAGTACGCCGCACGTCACGGCGGCCGTGTACTGGCGGCTGCGTT
>NZ_JADZGH010000183.1:19704-27210 GCF_015865005.1 Rhodococcus sp. CX | reverse complement strand
GCTACGACAGCCCGGCGGTGAAGGTCTCTCACCTCCACTCGAATCACAGCGCCTCACGGCGCAAACGCAAAGTGCGCCAGATCCATTCCCCTGAGCCTCGTCATAACGACTTCGCGCACCACTGCACGGGATTTGACCGTCGTCGATTTGCGGCGGTGGTGAGTAGGATCCGGTCGCACCCAGGAACGAACGATGCACGCTTCCTGCCGGCAAATGCAGTATCGAATCCCCCGCCGTTGAGTGCGGGTCGGCGTCGGCTCACCGGCAGCGCCAACATCCCGGCTTAAGCCCGGCCCGTTCGCGGCAGCAGGCACAGTCGCCGCATTGGGAGACGACTATCTCTACACGCTCTGTACGGATCTTTCGGCGGGTCACCGCGGCACTTGACAGGTCGAGGCGTGGATGTGATCCTGCTTACACGCAATTACAGTGCACTGATTAGCGACAACACCCGGGTTTTGAAGGCTATTCTGCAGCGTACTGTCGATACAGTCCACAATAAGTGCCCTCAATGGAAGGTGGCGGCTATGTCGTCGGATCTGAAACTGGTTACCTCCGGAACCGAAGCCGAACCGGCCGAAGGGCTCCTGAACCGATCCGCCGGCTTGATCACCAGCAGGCCCACCCCAAGAGCAAGTGATCGACGAAATCCGGAGCGAACCGTCCTCGGCCGGATCGCTTCGATCATGGAGGCCTTCGACGGCAGCCAGCAGGTACTCGGCCTAGGCGACCTGAGCGAACGCACAGGCCTCCCGAAGTCCACACTGCACCGCCTTGCCGACCAGCTCTGCCAGGTCAGATGGATGACACGAGACGCGGGCGGATACCGACTGGGTATGCGCATGTTCGAACTGGGAAACCTCGCGATCGAGGAGAACACGCTCCACGAGGCCGCGCTGCCGCACCTGCAGGCTCTCGCTGTCAAGACCGGGATGTCGGCGCACCTCGGCATTCTCGACGGAGCCGAGGTCATCCACCTTGACAAAGTCACCACCGAACCAACTCGTCTCGCGGCACGCAGGGGCAGCCGCCTGCCCGCATATTGCACCGCACTCGGAAAGGCGATCGCGGCGTTCGACGACGACGCCATGCGCACCATCCTGTCGTCGGCAATGCCACGCAGGACCGCAAACACCATCACCGAACCCTTCACACTCCGCGCCGAGCTCAGCAAGATCCGCGCGACCGGAGTCGCATTCGACCGCAGCGAAATGAACGACGACATCGTGTGCGTGGCAGCACCGATAGGTCAGCCCGGCGACACACTCGGCGCAGTGTCACTGACCGGAGTGGCCGGCCGAATGCGCTGGAACCTCGCCACGGACGCTGTCCTGACTACCGCTTCCATCATCTCGAACGCGACCTACAGGCACCGGAAGGTCGGAGTCCGGCTCTGATCCCACTGCAAACATCCCCGCCCCGCGACTCGCCCAAGATCACCCGGAGCACACGAGGAGCACCTAGTTCACTTCCTATACTTTTAATCGAGCCAAGCGCTTACACACGAGCTCTCGGCACGACGCATCCATCGAACGAGTCCTGTACCCCGCGCCCACCCACGAGGCAGCAGAATCAGGCCTAAACTCCACTTGCACTGCATATATCTGTTTGCGCGGGGACGGCCCCACCGTATCGAGCAAAAGCAACCAGTGACGCACATCGCGACGCCTGCTAAGGTTCAGATCGTTAGATAAGTGGTCGCAGCATCCAGGAGTGCAGCATGCGGGTCAGAGAAGCAGTCATCGTCGAAGCGGTACGGACTCCCATCGGGAAACGCAATGGCGCACTGAGCAGCGTCCATCCTGTAGATCTGTCGGCTCTGGTACTGAACGAGTTGATCACCCGGACCGGCGTCGAACCGGAAACGATCGACGACGTCATGTGGGGATGCGTCACCCAACTCGGAGACCAGTCGAGCAACGTTGCGCGGTTTGCCACGCTCGCGGCGGGCTGGCCCGAGAGTGTTCCGGCGGTCACCGTCAACCGCGCCTGTGGGTCGGGACAGCAGGCGATCGAGTCCGCTGCACACGCAGTGATGTCCGGCGCCTACGACATTGCGATCGCGGGCGGTGTCGAGACGATGTCCCGTGTTCCCCTCGGCGCGGCCCGGGCCAGTGGATTTCCCTACGGCCAGACGGTGCTAGATCGATACCAGACCGACCACCTCGACCAAGGCACCGGCGCCGAGTTGATCTCGGAGAAGTGGGGCCTGTCACGGCAGGTACTCGACGAGTTCGCTTCCCGATCCCATCAGCTCGCGGCAGATGCGATCGACAATGGCGCCTTCGATTCACAGCTGGTGCCGGTCTCGATCGGTGACGCCCAGCTCGCGGTCGACGAGGGCCTGCGCCGCGGTACGTCCCCCGAGACACTGGCGAAACTCAAGCCGTCGTTCCGCGAGGACGGTGTCATCCACGCAGGCAATGCCTCCCAGATCTCGGACGGCGCCTCCGCCGTGCTGATCACGACGCCGGAGAAGGCGGCCGAGCTGGGACTGACTCCCATTGTTCGATTGCTCGCAGGCTCGGTGGTCGGCGCGGATCCGGTAATGATGCTGACCGCACCGATTCCCGCGACGCAGAAGGTCCTCGCGCGCGCCGGGCTCACCATCGACGACATCGGCGCCATCGAGATCAACGAAGCCTTCGCACCGGTGCCGCTCGCGTGGCAGATCGAACTCCAGGCCGACCCCGAACGCGTCAACCCGCTAGGCGGAGCGATTGCCGTCGGCCACCCACTGGGCGCGTCCGGTGCCATCCTCACGACCCGGCTCATTCACCACATGCGTGACAAGGGAATCAAGTACGGCCTCCAGACCATCTGCGAGGGTGGCGGGACCGCCAATGCCACGATCTACGAACTCGTCGAGTGACGCGCTCGAGGCGACGCACCTGATCGCCGGGGCCCGTTCCGGCGCCCACCCGCCGGAACGGACCCGCCGATCACGAGGTGACCGACCGGTCCCGAGGTGCCGCCCACGAACGGAGCACATCTTGCGCGGAGGTCACCTCGTCGCGAAATCCGATCGGAAGACGCGGCGTCCATCCACCCTGACCGTCATCGGCAAGGATGGCGCGGTCACGAACCTGTGGATGGGCCGACGCCTCCGCCAGTCCGAGGACCGGAGTGAGGCAGGCGTCGGTGGCACCGGCCAACTCTGCCCATTCGTCACGAGTCCGTGTCGCCACCGCCACGCGGATTCGCTCTCGGAGCGCCGGCCAGGACGCCGGGTCGTGACGCCCGACGGCGAGTTCCGGTTCGAGCCCGAGAACATCGAGCAGCACCGCGAAGAACGGATCCTCCAACGCGCCGATAGCCACGAACTTCCCGTCGGCGCAGGGGTACACGTCGTAATAGGGGGCACCGGTGTCGAGCCTGTTGGTGCCGGGCGTATCCGACCATCGTCCCGAGGATCGGTACTCGTGGAGCATCGACGTCAGGTAGGTCGTGCCGTCGAGGATGCCGATATCGAGTACGGCACCGCGACCGGTGCGGTCGCGTTCGTACAGGGCCGCGAGGACAGCGGTGACGAGATAGATTCCGCCACCGCCGAAATCGCCGAGGAGGTTCGCCGGCGGCATCGGGACGCCACCATGCCTCGTCGCGGAGTGCAAGGCGCCGGAGAGTGCGATGTAGTTGATGTCGTGGCCGGCGGTGGAAGCCAGCGGTCCGGTCTGCCCCCACCCGGTCATACGGGCGTACACCAGTTGCTCGTTCACGCTCGACAGTTCCTCTGGCCCCAACCCGAGTCGCTCCATGACTCCGGGCCGGAACCCCTCGACGAGCACGTCTGCGGCTGCGACCATGTCCCGAATCAGACGGAACGTCTCCGGGTCCTTGAGGTCCACCTCAAGCGTCGATCGATTGCGTACCAGCGCCGGAAGTTCCGATCCGGGGCGACGCAAGGTGAGAACCTCGGCCCCGAGGTCCGCGAGCAGCATGCATCCGAACGGCGCAGGCCCCAGACCGAGGAACTCGATGATTCGCAAACCATCAAGTGGTGCAGGATGTTTCATAATCTTCAATCCTTGGAATCGATTTCGGCTGTCGACGGATTGAACATCAACCCCGCCCGGGTCGACAAGCCGAACACTCACCACCCGCAACCGAACGATCTAGGAGAATTCCAGTGCCTCAACCGTTTTACGACGACGATCACGAGAGCTTCCGTACGGTGGTCCGCGAGTTCGTCAAACGCGACGTCGCCCCGAACCTCGATCAATGGGAGGAGGACCGCAGTACCGGCCGTGAGGTCTGGAAGTCCGCGGGCGCACACGGCGTCCTGGGCATCCGAGTCGCCACGGAACTGGGCGGCGGTGGGATGCGGGACTACCGCTTCCGGTGCGTGGTCCAGGAGGAGCTGGCAGCGGTCGGTGCGGCGTCGCTCGCATCCGGCTTCTCGATCAACGAAGACATCGTTGCCTCATACCTCACCACCTTCGGTACCGAGGACCAGCAGCGTCAATGGTTGCCCGGGATGGCCGAGGGCACGATCGTCGCGTCCATCGCCATGTCCGAACCCGCCGCAGGCAGCGATCTCCGCGGGATGAAGACCACTGCGGTTCGCGACGGTGACGAATGGGTCATCAATGGCGCCAAGACCTTCATCACGAGCGGCTTCTCTTCGGACGTCGTACTCGCCGCGGCTCGCACCGGAGAGCACGAGGGCCGCCCCCGCCTCTCCTTGATTCTCGTCCCGACCAACACCGAGGGTTTCATTCGGGGACGCAAGCTGCGCAAGCTGGGCCTGCACTCCCAGGACACTGCCGAGATCGCCTTCGACAATGTCCGCGTTCCGGTCACAAATCTCGTCGGCGAGGAGGGGCGCGGATTCCATCACCTCACCGCACAACTCCCGCTCGAACGTCTGTCCATTGCGTGGCGTGCCCTGTGTGCCGCAGAGGCTGCGCTGGAGTGGACCGTCAAGTACACCAGTGAACGAAAGGCATTCGGTGAGCGCATCATCGACTTCCAGAACACCCGCTTTCGGCTCGCGGAGATGACCACCGAGGTCGACATCACCCGAACGTTCCTGGAGCAGTCGATCCTCGCCTACAACGACGGGGCCTTCGACGTCACCCAGGGTGCGAAGGCCAAGTGGTGGGCCACCGAGCTGCAGAACCGAATCGTCGCCGGATGCCTGCAACTGCACGGCGGCTACGGATACATGGACGAGTACCCGATCTCCCGTGCGTACGCCGATGCGCGCGTACAGACGATCGTCGGAGGGACGACGGAGATCATGAAGGAGATCATCGGCCGCGAAATCGCCGGTCGGTACCCTGCCTAGCCTTCACGCGTTCCCCTTTGTCACACACTCACAGAAAGCCTGACCAATGCAACTGAAAGACAACACCTTCCTGGTGACCGGTGGCGCATCGGGACTCGGCGAAGCGACCTCCGCTTCGCTCGTCGCGGCGGGCGCCCGTGTCGTGATCGCCGACCTCGCATCATCCGACGGAAAGGCGACCGCCGAGCGACTGGGCGACAATGCCGCGTTCGCTCCGATCGACATCACCGACGAGGACTCCTTCGGCCCCGCCCTCGACGCCGCCGAAGCGTTCGGTCCTCTGCGGGGTGTCGTGCACTGCGCCGGCCGTGGAGGAGACCGCCTCCGAATCCTGAACAAGGAGGGTAACCCGAACAACCTGGACAGCTTCCGCAACATCCTGGAAATCAATCTCATCGGCACCTACAACGTGCTTCGGAACACTGCGGCGCGGATGGCACGCAACGAACCTGTCGACGGAGAACGGGGCAGCATCGTCCTCACGGCGTCGGTCGCGGCCTTCGACGGGCAGATCGGCCAGACTGCCTACACCGCGTCGAAGGCAGCCGTTCACGGCATCACTCTCGTCGCCGCACGCGATCTCGCCAGTGTCGGCATCCGGGTCAACACCATCGCCCCGGGCACATTCGACACGCCGATGCTCGCACGACTGCGCTCGGACATCCGTGAGGGCCTCGCCGCCGGAGTCCCGTTCCCGAAGCGCCTCGGTCGCCCCGAGGACTACGCCGGAATGGCACTGGCCCTGCTGGAGAACGGATACGCGAACGGTGAGACCATCCGTATCGACGGCGCGATCCGGATGCCTCCGCGATGACCGCCACAGCCACGGACGACGTTCTCGTCGAGGTCGACTCCGGAATTCTCACGATCACGATCAATCGTCCCGAACAGCGCAATGCGATGACCCTGGCCGCAGCCACCGCCATCGGTGAAGCCTTGACCCGGCTCGACGACGATCCGGAGCTCTCGGTCGCCATCCTGACCGGAAGCGCCGGAACATTCTGCGCTGGAATGGATCTGAAGCGATTCCGACTTGGAGAGCGACCGGTCGTCGAGGGGCGCGGATTCGGTGGCCTCGTCGAAGCACCACCAGCGAAACCGCTGATCGCCGCGGTCGAGGGGTGGGCACTGGGAGGCGGTTTCGAGATGGTCCTGGCATGTGACCTCGTCGTCGCCGGTTCGGGTGCAAAGTTCGGTCTTCCAGAGGTCAAACGGGGACTCGCCGCCCGCGCCGGCGGCATCTTCCGCGCACCGAGAGTCCTTCCTCGCGCGATCGCACTGGAAATGCTCCTGACCGGTGAGCCGATCACTGCCTTGGACGCCAAGGCTCACGGCCTGGTCAACCGGGTGGTCGAGGACGGCACCGCCGTCGCCGCTGCGACCACCCTGGCCAGGGCCATCAGCGCGAACGCTCCACTCGCGGTTCGTGCCAGCAAGGCATTGGCGCTCGACGCCCGAACCTGGACCGACAAGGAGTCGTTCGAGCGGCAGGCGACCTACACCGACCCTGTCTTCGCCTCCGCCGACGCAGCGGAGGGCGCCGCCGCATTCGCTGAACGTCGCGCACCCCGATGGCAGGGCCGCTAGGCAGAGCCTCCATGGAATCGATGCTGGGCCGCGGGTGGCGCTGCCGAGGCCTCCGCGGCTGAGCCGATCCACGTTCTGTTGAGGAGCAACCGTATGACCACAGGTACCTCTGCCGTCACACCCGCACGGCCACCGTTCGACCCCGAGATCAACGCGTTCTTGTCCATGCTTCCTTCGATCTACACCACTGTCCACCTCATCAAATCGCCGAGCGCCGCAGGTTGTCCGCACAGCGGAGGACCCCGATCGCCGATCTCGTGCGTGACGGTGCCGTGCGTGTGGACGAGCGGGCCGTTCCCGGCCCTCTCGGTGAACCGGAGTTGACACTCCTGATCATGTCCCCGACCAAAGGCCCCGGCTCGTCGCCGCTCATCTATTCCATCCACGGCGGCGGCATGATCAGGGCGGATCGCTATGTGGGAGCCGGCAAGCTTGCCGAGTGGGTCGAGACATTCGGAGTTGTTGCGGTGTCGGTCGAATATCGCCTCGCTCCGGAGAATCCGCATCCTGCCCCGGTCGAGGACTGCTATGCCGGCCTGGTGTGGGTTGCCGAGCACGCCGATGAACTCGGTATCGACCCCGGGAAGATCATCATCCACGGCGCCAGCGCGGGAGGTGGCTTGGCTGCA